>JAGLRU010000031.1 GCA_023136145.1 Alphaproteobacteria bacterium | reverse complement strand
AAGCTCCTCAACTTCACGCACAGGCGCACGGAAAGCCGCTTGCTGTCCGTCATTTTCCGTAAGCCCGTATTTCTGCGCTGCAGTAGAAGCTCTTACAAAAGCATCCCGATATTTAACAAAAGCAGAGCGCGCATCTTCGGTTAAAGCCTTGTCTTCCGAGGTTTGCTGAACGGCCTTTATTTCATCAAGTATAGAAATAACTCTTTCAGCAGTTTTGGCATGCACTTCCGCGTACCTCGCGTCTGCTCGCAGGTAAAAGTTTTTCTCGTCGCGACGTTCTTCCAGAAGAGCAACTTTTAGTTCCTGGACACCCTTATTCTCGGCAAGAGCCATATCTTTAACCTTTTGAATACCCGCCTGTATATTGATGCTCTGATAGTATATCGCACCAACAGCAAGAAACCCGACCAGTGCCAGCACACTGATCGACAATACAAGCACATTGATGCTGATTTTTTTAAGAAAGTTCATAACATTCTCCCCTGTTTCATTCGAATGAATCTACCTTAAGTAGAAGGGTAGCTAAAACGAATCTACCTTAAGTGGAATGTTATTTAAAAGTTATTTAAATATAGTTAAAGACACAGCCCCCCCTTCCCCGAAAGGGGAAAGGGAGGTATATGTCTTAAACTAAAGGTACCCTTCTTTAGCAGGTATTACGCCGTCCGCACTTCACTCAGGAAAGTGTCAACCTGCCCCTTTAGTTCCTCACCGTTTTTAGCAAGTTCACCAGCGGCGGACAGAACCTGCGTAGCTGCTGCTCCCGTCCTCTGCGAAGCTTCACTGACACTGACGATATTGCTGGAAACCTCCTTAGTTCCAGTGGCAGCCTCGTTTACGTTCCGAGCAATCTCTTGCGTGGCAGAACCCTGCTCTTCGACAGCAGCAGAAATTGCTACGGAGGTTTTCTTGACTTCATCGACGGTCTTAACTATTTCCTCGATAGCCGTAACGGAAACCCCGGTAGCATCCTGAATGCCACGGATTTGCATAGCAATCTCGTCAGTTGCCTTAGCAGTCTGTCCGGCTAGTGTCTTAACCTCCGAAGCAACAACGGCGAATCCCTTGCCAGCATCTCCAGCTCGCGCAGCCTCGATGGTTGCATTGAGTGCCAGAAGATTCGTCTGTGAAGCAATGTCGTTGATAAGATTAATGACGGTGCCTATCTTTTCGGCAGCAGCAGCAAGCCCCTTCATTTTAACATTAGTGGATGTAGCCTGTTCAGAAGCAGATCCAACCATATTGTTGGAATCACTGACACGCCCCTGTATTTCCTTGATAGAGGCGGACAATTCTTCCGTAGCGGAAGCGACCGTCTGAACATTTGCCGTGGCCTGTCCAGAAGCTGTGGCAACTACGCCGGATTGAGTGGAGGTCTCCTCGGCTGCGGCAGACATCGTCTCCGCCGTTGTTTGTAGCTCAGTTGCAGCAGATGTGACGGAATTGACAATCCCAGCAATAACATCTTCAAAGTTAGTGACAAGTTTAGCGATATTTTTCGCACGATCCAATTGTTTTTGCTGTTCAACAGCCTGTTCACTACGCAGTTTTTCTGCTTCCTTACCGTTTTTCTTGAATATTTCCATAGCCGTAGCCATTTCACCAATCTCATCGGTGCGATCACGAGACGGAACTTCAGCATTCAAATTACCACCAGCTAAATCAGTCATTACTCCTGTCATTTTAATAATGTGAGGAACAATGCTGCGAACGACAACCATTGCGCAAACTACTGCACCGATTGCCGCTAAAATCAACACAACAATAATGCCAGTGCGCGTTGTGCCTGCTGTAGTCACGGCACTTAATGCTGAAGTCGCTGCTGCATCAGAAGCTAAGCTAGCTTGAGTTTCAGCTGCAAAAGAAACAGCCCCTTCAGCTACCTCCATTTTCTCTAAGCCTTCCTTCAACTTACCATCATTTACTATCCATGCATTCGTTGCTTTAACATAAGCCTGAGTCCCTTCACGTGTGCTACGAATCTTTTCCAATTGATTTGGATCTTTCTGATAGCTTTCCATCCTATCAAGCAATTGGAGAATTGCGGTGGCACTAGTGTTCATTTCTTCCAAATCTTTAGGCTTTTTATCAAGCATATATGCATTAGCTTTAATACGACAAATAAGAGCAAGACGCTCAATTTGAGTGACATCTTCAAGTGCGACCATCAACTTTTCAATACCTGATGTATTAGCAAGTTGTTCTTGAATCAAAACCGCATAATCTTGAGCAAGTTTGGTTACTTCTATACCTTTTCCTTTAAAATCAGCCACAAGCTCATCATTTTTAGTGATTAAAGCCAAACCTTCATTAGTAAGAGTTTCGTATAGTTTAGTGTCTTGCATAGCACTTGCGATAGCAGCAACAGTTGCCTTGTCATCAAACTTAGTGCTAATTTTTGTAACTTTATTAAGTGAATCAACAACACTGGCTAGATAGCTAAGCATCGCTTTTTTATTTTCTTCTGTCCGGTTAAGCAAAAACTTTTGTGTATAAAATCCTGTTTTTAAAGCACCTCGCTCAACTTCAGTCACCGCCGCCACTTGAGGCAGACTAAATCCTTCGATATCGACAGCAACTTTACCAAGTGAATTAAGCGAGACAATCCCAACAACGCCTACAATCAAAACCAAAGCTAGTGTAGCTGTAAATCCACCAATTATCCTATGACCTATTTTCATGACATCCTCCTGTAAAAATTATGTAAGTATCTTTTCAAAACTTATAGAAATGCGCAAACTTCTCCATAATCACTACGCTGTATAGATAATACGAGAAAATTGATGCTGGTTTTTTTAAGAAAGTTCATAACATTCTCCCC
>JAGLRU010000309.1 GCA_023136145.1 Alphaproteobacteria bacterium | reverse complement strand
TTGTTGATAATATAGATAAAATCTGTCACCAGAACTTGAGGACTTGATCAATGAGACAAGTACCCTACTATCTGATTATAGGCAATGGACGAATGGCGCGACATTTCCGTCATTACTTGTCTTTGCTTGGTATTACTTCCTCACAATGGAATCGGTCAGAATCTCCTACACTGCTTAAGGAATTTGCGCAGAAGGCAACGCATATTCTGGTTCTTATTAATGATAATGCGATAGAGCCTTTTATCACAAAGTATTTGCAAGACTTTCCCGCCATTAAAGTGCATTTCTCCGGTTCGCTGGTTAGCGAAAAGGCTTATGGCGTGCATCCTCTTATGACGTTTAATACGAGCCTCTATACGCTTGATAAATATCTGTCTGTCTCTTTTGTTGTTGATGCAACGGCTCCGCCTTTTGAAACGCTGCTCCCCGGACTTTCCAATCAGCATGTTACGCTTGCTCCTGAACATAAGGCGAAATACCACGCGATATGCGTACTTGGTGGAAATTTTTCTTGTTTGCTGTGGCAGAAGTTTTTCACCACATTGGAATCCGAGTTTCATCTTCCAGCTGAAATAGGTCATGCTTACTTGCGTCAGCAGATGGAAAACCTTCTGACGGATCATTCTTTGGCCTTTGCGGGACCTTTGGTGCGAGGGGATGTCGCGACGATTCAGAAAAACTTCGATGCTCTTGAAGGTGATCCGTTTCAGCACATCTATCAGGATTTTGTAGAAGTCTATAATTTTATTAAGGAGAAAAAATAATGATGACTGTTTGCGATTTTCAGGCGAAAAAAGCGTCTGGAGAAAAAATAACCATGATTACATGCTACGATTTTACGAGTGCGGCGATCCTCAATAAAACCAGCATTGATTGTATACTTGTTGGAGATAGCCTTGCCATGACGATGCACGGCTTTAGTGATACGATTTCGGCGACAATGGATATGATGGCACTGCATACTGCCGCCGTTAGTCGTGGTGCGAAAGATAAATTTATTATCGGTGATATGCCGTTCCTTTCTTTTCGTTCGTCATTAAACGAAAATATCGCGGCGGTGCGTGCTTTGATGCAGGCTGGGGCACATGCTGTAAAGCTGGAAGGAGCCAACGGCAATACCGAGTTTATCTCACATCTTGTCCATTCCGGTGTTCCAGTTATGGGGCATATCGGTCTGACACCACAGTTTCTCAACCAGTTAGGTGGCTATAAAGTACAGGGAAAAACGGAGGAGAGTGCTAAACGGTTGTTGGAGGAAGCGATAGCGTTGGAGGAAGCCGGATGTTTTTCTTTGGTGCTTGAATGTGTGCCTGCTGCTGTTGCCACTCGTATTACGCAGCAGTTGAAAATCACTACTATTGGCATTGGCGCAGGTGCGGAAACGGATGGACAGGTTTTAGTCTTTCAGGATTTGCTTGGGCTTAACACAAGTTTCAGCCCAAAATTCGTTCGAAAATTTATGGACGGTGCTGCACTGGTAACACAGGCAGTTGAGGGCTATGCGCAGTCCGTCAAAACAAAGGAGTTTCCGAGTCATGAACATTGTTACTGAAATAGGGCACTTGCGGGAGATTCGCGGGAATCTCAGGGGAACTGTTGGATTTGTTCCCACAATGGGAAACTTGCACGAAGGTCATGCCAGCTTGTGTAGACGCGCACGAAAAGAAAATGATTTTGTCGTCGTGAGCATTTTCGTCAACTCGAAGCAGTTTAATCAATCGTCTGATTTTGAGCAGTACCAACGCACATCAGAAGAGGATTATAAACTGCTAGAGTCTCTCGGCGTTGATGTTGTCTTTTGTCCGTCTGAAGAGGTTATGTATCCTAACGGATATGAAGTGCAGGTGTCTGAAACAAACTTAAGTCGTGAGTTGGAGGGAGAGTTCCGACCCGGTCATTTTACTGGGGTGCTGACGATTGTTCTGAAGTTCCTGAATCTGGTGCAGCCAACCCGTGCCTATTTCGGGGAAAAGGATTTCCAGCAACTGATGCTGGTTAAAAAAATGGTTGCGGAATTGTTTCTGCCGATTGAAATTGTTTCTTGTCCTACGATACGGGAGGAAAGCGGACTTGCGATTAGTTCGCGTAATATGCGCTTAACGGCAGAACAATGTAAAAAAGCCGCACTATTGTCGAGTCTGTTAGGAAGTGATTCCAGTGACGAAGCTGTGAAACTGGAATTGGAACGGCAGGGATTTAGTCCCGAATATGTGGCGACAAAGTGGTGGCGGCGATTAGCAGCGGTATGGCTTGACAAAGTCCGACTGATTGATAATCTTCCAACTGTAAAAAAGGATGAAAAAAATGCTGCTTTGTCTTGATGTCGGTAATACGCATATTTTTGGTGGAGTGTTTCGGGATGATAAGATTGTTCTGCGCTTTCGCTATGCCACACATCAACTTGGTACGTCTGATCAGTTCGGCATCTTTCTGCGGGACATCTTGCAATTAAACAAGTTGGATTCTTCTGATGTAACGGCGGTTGCTATGTGTTCCGTTGTGCCTGCCTGCAATTACACCATCAATCACGCGATCTCACAGTATTTTGGGGTGGAGGTTTTTAATTTAAAGGCTGGTGTTAGGACGGGGCTGAATATCAGGTACAAAAATCCGGCGGAAGTTGGGGCAGATCGTATCGCCAATGCCATTGGCGTGGTAAACGCTTTCCCGGACAAAAACATTATTATCATTGACGAGGGAACTGCCACAACATTCTGCGCAGTCAATAAAAAGAAGGATTATTTGGGAGGAGTTATTCTTGCAGGTATGCGGCTGTCAATGGAGGCGTTGAGTTCTAATGCCGCCAAACTGATGGAAGTTGATATCAAAGTGCCACCGACTCATCTCGGACAAACGACGAGGGGAAGTGTTCAGCGAGGTCTCTATTTTGGTCACCTCGGTGCTTTGCGGGAGATAGTCTCCGGTCTTAAAAAAGAGACGTTTAATGGAGAAACAGTCACAGTCATCGGAACTGGTGGTTTTTCACAGCTTTTCCGTG
The DNA here is from genome assembly GCA_023136145.1 of Alphaproteobacteria bacterium. Taxonomy (GTDB): domain Bacteria; phylum Pseudomonadota; class Alphaproteobacteria; order Micavibrionales; family UBA2020; genus PALSA-926. The sequence continues at coordinate 8,739 of JAGLRU010000309.1, read as the reverse complement.
ATGAGAAAATCTTCGATATAATTTTGCCTGATCTAGTTCTGCAAGGGTTGAGAATTGCTTATAATTATTCGTTGGAGTCTATGCAGAAAGTTAAGTCAGTGGGAAGCAGCGCATAAAAATGACGCTTTGATCTAAAAATTCATTGTGTTGCGAGTGCCCATAAAACAAAGATTTTGACAAAATAGGAAAAATTAATCAGCTTCTGTAAAAAGAAATCGTTTTTTATTCATATTTTTTTAATAAACGATTCGTTATATTGACTCTTGTCTGTTTTTTTCATTGTTGCTTTTTATCCGATTCGGTATAGTAGTTAAATTGTCTGGTTAAACTGTTATGCTGATGTTTAAGTCAGGGGTTAAATAAGTTGAAAATGAAGTCGATATTTGTGGGGTTTACAGTTCCACCGTCGCTTGAGAATATAAAAGAGATTGCAGAGGGTGTTCTTGCTGAACTTCCGGGAGGTTTGAAAAAACATATCGGCGAATTGAGAATAATGGTTGAAGATTTCCCGGATACTTTTATCGAACAAGAAATGGAACTGGAGGAGAAATCGTTCGACTTGCTTGGCTGCTATCAGAGTTCTCCTCCAGCGTCCATTGGGTATAGGGCGATGAATGTAAAGAGTCAGGACGTGCTTCATCTCTACCGTCGTCCGATACTCGATGTTTGGGAGGAGACTGGTGAAGATTTAACACATCTTGTCAACCGTGTGATTATTCAAGAAATTGGTAACCATCTTGGTTTTTCTAATAATGAAATCGAAATGTATGGGGATGGAATATATGAGGAGGATATGTCCGGGGCGACGGCTCCGGGTATTCGCGCCGGTTAGGGGTTTCTGGGTGCTTTGATCCTTCTTACGATAAAGGGCTGCTTCGGGGGAGGCAGCCCTTTTTTATTGTCTGCGGAAAAAGTGCGCTCAGTTTTTTTTCTGCTGCTGCGCCCCCGCTGCTCGGCGTAGACGGTCATTGATCGCCATGCCAAGCCCCGTATTCGGAATATTCATGACGGCAATGCTTTTGTGCCCTTCCGAATCGAACTGATGCAGCATGGAGAACAAGTTTGCGGCTGCCTCGTTCAAGTCGCCACGCTCGCTAAGGTTCAGGAGTGCGCCGTCTGCGATAAACCGGATCGTCCCGAAGGCTAGCAATGCTTCCCCGGGTTTTGCATTGACGGCTCTGAGGCGCAATGGCGTTTTCGGGGCGTAGTGCTTTAGAAGTTGTCCTGGCGATTTCGGGTGATCGTTTGTTGCTTTTGTTTCTACCCTGACTTCGCCGATATGTAACCGCAAATCTTCCAGCGTCACTATGCCCGGACGCAGTAGCACTGGCTCTGCATCAGTCATATCCACCACCGTTGATTCCAGTCCAACCGATGCCCTACCTCCTGCCAGAATTAATTCTACCTTTTCCCCAAGGCTTTTTAGGACATGTTGTGGCGTGGTTGGGCTTAGACTCCCGGATTTGTTTGCGCTAGGCGCAGCGATTGGCTTTCCCAGAGTTTTTATCAACTGACGTGCTACAGGGTGTGATGGGCATCGTACCGCCAGTGTAGAAAGTCCCGCGCTGCATAGCAGAGAAATATTAGTATCTTTCCTTCGTGGCAAAATTAATGTCAGCGGGCCTGGCCAAAACGCTTTTGCCAGAACTTCCGCCTTATCATTGAAAACGACTGCTTTCTTTACTTTTTCAATGTCTGTGAAATGTACGATTATTGGATTGAAGACAGGGCGACTTTTAGCTGCGAATATGGAGGCAACAGCTTTGTCGTTGGTGGCATCGGCACCAAGTCCGTAGACTGTTTCCGTCGGAAAAGCTGCAAGCTCGCCGGATTTCAGGCGACTAGCGGCTTTTCGGATGTTTTCGCTAGTGCCTTCAAGGATTAGAGTCATGTGCGAAGTTTTTCTCCTATTATTGATCATTATGTGTCATTTATCAGCCCGATAACTCTGTATATCTTCATCTTTATTTCGATTTCTTTTCAAGATATAGTAGGCGAAATAAACAAGTGAGGCAAACAGTGGTAACAGTGCGCTCGGAATTTTTGAAAGTTATGCAGGAACGCGGATTTCTGCATCAGTGTACCGATCTGGAGGGGTTGGATAAACGGCTAATGGAAGACCGTCCTGTAACGGCCTATATTGGATTTGACGCAACGGCGGATAGTCTGCATCTTGGGAATCTTATGCCCATTATGATGCTTCGCTGGTTGCAAAATACGGGGCATAAACCGATTGTCCTGATGGGAGGCGGAACTAGCAAAGTAGGCGATCCTTCAGGCAAGGACGAAGGCCGCAAACTCCTGAGCGAACAGGATATTCAGAACAATATTCGCGGCATAAAAAGCATTTTTTCGCAGTTCTTGACTTTTGGTGATAATAAAACAGATGCCGTCATGGTTAATAATGCGGACTGGCTTGGGTCTCTCAATTACATCGATTTCCTGCGCGATTTTGGCAAACATTTCACCATCAACCGGATGCTTTCCTTTGACAGTGTAAAGCTGCGTCTTGAGCGTGAACAGCCACTGACTTTTCTCGAATTTAACTACATGATTTTACAGGCATACGATTTCCTTGAGCTTAGTAAAGAACATGGTTGCGTATTGCAAATGGGTGCATCTGATCAATGGGGTAATATCATCAATGGTGTGGAGCTAGTCCGCCGCGTTCGGCAGAAGGAAGTCTTCGGGCTGACCTGTCCGCTGCTGCTGAGCGGGGCTGGGAAAAAAATGGGAAAAACCGCCGAGGGAGCTGTATGGGTCAATGCTGAGATGTTCAGTCCATATCAATATTATCAGTATATACGCAATACGGATGATGCCGATGTCGGGAGTATGTTGCGTTTCTTTACTGAACTTCCAATTGCGGAAATTGAAAAGCTGGAAAAGCTCAAAGGATCGGAGATCAATGAGGCCAAAAAGATTTTGGCCTTTGAAGTCACCAAAATCTGTCATGGTGAATTAGAGGCGAAGCTTGTTGCTGAAACCGCTCGAAAAACTTTCGAGGAAGGAGTGGCGGCGGAAGGATTGCCTACCATTACTATCCCTAGTGCAAGACTGGCTGGAGGTATTCCTGTCTTTGCGCTGTTCAAAGAGGCGGGGCTGGCGGCATCTAACGCCGAAGCGCGTCGATTGATTGCTGGTGGTGGTGCCCGTATAAACGATGAAAAGGTGTCGGATGGGCAGCAATCTGTTACTTCTGCCAACTTCTTGGCGGACAATACGATCAAACTTTCCGCCGGCAGGAAAAAACATGTGCTGGTGGTTGTGGGGGAATAATTTGCATGGGTTGCAATTTAGGTCATTTATAAAAATCCCAAAATTCTAAAATATCGTTATTCCACATCCTAGAGAAGGTAGATTATGAATAATCCAGAAGAGTACAAAAGGGCGTAAGGGAATCTATATTCCGGTTATAGATAAGCCTGACAGTGGAATACTTTGGTGTGTTAAGTTTTTGTTTTTTCAACATTTTTTAGCGCAGATGCAAGAGTGTGTTTTCTTCTTGTTGCCATTTTTTTTAAAGAAATACAGCCGTTAAAATAAAGATGTCTTATGAATATGTCCTTATTTGGCACGTCTCTTGCGTTGCATATTTAGCAAGAAATGTTTTTTGTCGATGAACGACAAGAAAATATGTTTTTAAGAAAGGAACATAATTATGTCAGAAGTAACATTAACAGCCGCGATGCGTGCCAATCTACTTTCATTGCAAAGCACCGCGTCTCTTATGGGTCAAACACAATATCGTTTAGCGACCGGTAATAAGGTCAATAGTGCTTTGGATAATCCGACATCTTTCTTTGCCGCACAGTCTTTAAATAACCGTGCTTCCGATTTGTCCTCTCTTTTGGATGGCATGGGACAAAACATTCAGGTTTTGAAAGCTGCCTCTCAGGGAATTGAAAGTCTGCTTAAGCTTGTAAACACAGCCAAGGCTGTTGCTCATACCGCTCAGGCTGAAGCAACGGGCGGTGCCATGTTTACCGGCAGTGAGGTTCGTTTCGATGCTGTTGGACAAGCTAATATCGTCGGTTACGACGGCGGAAGCGGAGGTGCTATCACCGCTGCCCAACAGTTCACCATGCAGGTAGGCAGCGGCCCTGTGACGACCTTTACAATCGGTGCTTCTGAAACTCTTCAATCGCTGCTTGATCAGCTCAATATGATCGACGGTATTTCGGCGACAACAATAGAGGATCCTCTCGGTGCTCAAGGCGACGTCAACATCCAGATACGCACCACGAACGGCGAAAATGTTACATTCGATGATGTTGGAGCCGGTACGTTGATTGATGACATATTCGGTGGTGACGGTACATTTCTTGTTCCCGGTGCGTCTATCGCCGGTGTTGTTCAAGTTGCTGCCACTGTAACTCCGACTGATAGAGTTGCGCTGGAAAAGCAATACAATGACTTGATTACTCAGATTAATGAATTTATCACGGATACTGGATATCGTGGCAAGAATTTGCTGAATGGCGATGTGATGAGGACACAGTTTAACGAAGACAATTCATCTTCCATGTCTGTTACAGGGATGGTTCGTGATGCCGCAGGTCTTGGGATGCTAGCTGCAAACTTTGGTACATCTGGAACCATCCAAACTAACCTTGACGAGATTACATCGGCTCTGGATACTCTGCGGTCTGACGGAAGAAGCTATGGTAACGCTTTGGCTGTCATCACGACCCGTCAGGACTTTACAAAGAACTTGATTGCCACTCTGAAAGATGGTGCGACTGCGCTAACCATCGCTGACAAGAACGAGGAAGGTGCCAATTTGCTGTCTTTGCAAACATCGCAGCAGCTTGGTATTCAGGCTCTGGCTCTCGCTTCCGAGGCGAACCAGTCAGTGCTTCGTCTGTTTCAGTAAGAGTAAGCGAAAGATACAAGGAAAAGCCGTTGCCAGAAGCATTATTCATTTTTTAACCATCCTGTGGAATACTTGGGACATTGGCAACGGCGAAAGAACTTCGTCAATATAAATTAGGAGAGAAACTCATGGCCCTCGTTATAGATCTTAAACCTTCCGAAAGAGTTATTATTGGTAGCGCACTTATCACTAACGACACGAATAGAACGCGCCTTCATATCGAAGGAGATGCTCCCATTCTGCGCGAGAAAGACATCATGCGCGAGGAGGATGCCAACACTCCCTGTAAGAAAATATATCTAACGATACAACTTATGTATCTTTCCAAAGAACCGGAAGCCCTTCACAAGACGTATTTCGATATGCTCAACGATATTCAGGCCGCAGTGCCGTCTACCTCTCTGTTCTTCATGAAGATAAATGATAATCTCCTGAACAACACTTATTACAAGGCTCTCAAGGAAGCACGTCACCTGATGAAACATGAAAAGGAGCTTCTTGCAAATGTCTAGCAACAATCCCTATTCAAATGCATCTGATGCCTACGGCACAACCGCCGCAGCTACGGATCAACGTTCTCTGGAAGGTCAGATACTTTTGAAAGCTGCTCAGAAACTGGAAGACATGGCAAAGCGTTTGGAGGCTGGTGAGAATCCTTCACTCGAAGAATCGGGCGAAACGCTCACATACAATCAGAAACTCTGGCAGTTTTTTGTTGGAGAGATGATGAATTCGGATCATTCCCTGCCGTTGGACATCAAAAACAATATAGCTTCGCTGGCTGTTTTTGTTTTTAAAAGAACTCAGGAAATAATGATCGATATGAAGCCGGAAAAATTCAAGGCATTGATTAATATCAACCGTAATATTGCCGCTGGCCTTATGAGTAGGAAGCCACAAGCTGAAACACCAAAATCGAAACTGGAGGTTGAAAGCCAGAAGGAATTTGTAGTTTCCGACGTTTGAGGATTTTAGAAAAGTGTTCTAATAATTTGGCTTTACTTTTTTGACGGGTAGGTCTGCGGCAACTGGTTCGTCATCGATCATTTCTATCATGCCGTTCTCTGATATAGAAAAACGCGCTGAAAACAAAGCGTTGCCATAAAGAACCATCGCAGATGCCTCAAAATTACCTTCGTCTGTCTTGCCCTCAAAGGTTGCTGGACGTAGAGCGTCCTCAATCACCTTGCGGGTGGTGGCATCAAGTTTTGATTTGTCGAGGGCTGGATGATTGATGTCCTCCACTATCAGGAATGGTCCCTCATCGCCATGCACGAAATAACAGAAAAATCGTAGGTATTCCAGAGCTTTCTCTTCAGTTACTGTAATCGGGTCAGCTTCGTTGGCCTCGTGTATGGGGGCACTAGAGCCATCTAGAAGAAACATCCGTCCTTGTTTGGCTAGAAACCAGAAAGGCCCAGTGCTGGAAGGCCACACCGTGTCATCTACTCGCAACAGTGCTATGGTATTGTAAAAAGGCATCTGTGCCCATTCAACTGTGGCTGAAGACTCGGACGCGGTATGTTTTCCTTGAATGGGATTGATTAGCTTGAGAAACGGCTCCATTTGATGACCTGTTACCGCCTGCCACTTATAATGTTCAAACATAATTGATTCCTTTTTACACTTTCAGGGATGTTGTCATGTCTTTGAGAAGAAAGCAAGAGTTCCGTCTAATCTGTTCATGATAATAGCTTGAGTTTGTGATAGCGTTTGGATAGACGTAACGATTTTTCTTAACTCAAGAGATTCCCATAAGAGCATTTCTACCCTCCTCTTTTTGTGTAGACGTAAACCTTTATTTTTTAAATTATATTAAAAAAATCATAGAAAAAATTAATTATATTAAAAAACATACCAATATTTTTTATATTATGTTACTGTAATAATATGAGGGTCGCAATATGATGAAATGTCCAATGTGTAAAAAAGAACTGAAAACCACGCGAGTTCGTTGCGATGGATGTGCGATTGTGATGGAAGGTATGTTCTCCTTACCACGCTTGGCACGATTATCAACCGAGCACCAACAGCTTGCTGAGTCTTTTCTGATTTCAGGGGGTAATTTTAAGGAGCTGGCAGTTCTTCTCGATAATAGCTATCCAACATTGCGAAAACGGATAGATGACCTGATAACAGAGCTTCAGACTTTGCGTACTCAGGATAAAAAACAGGCGGATGAAATTCTGGCGGGCATAGAGGCGGGACATATCAAGCCGGAAGAAGGAATCAGACAAATAAAGGAGATGAACGGTGAGCTTTGAAGAACGCATAGAACGTATGCGCGAAAACGGTACGTTGACAGCAGATCAGGCGCGAAACATGCAGGAGGGAATAGCGGGTATTGACGGAACAGTTAGCTATGCTGCTACCCACAAAAAATTGCCTATTGCTGAGATAGTTTTATCTTCTTTGGTGGTTATCGTTATTTTGTTTTTGTCTTTTGACCTCGACAGTAGTGGTGGTGTAGAGCGGGACGTTGTACAAAATGTGAGTGAAACTTTAAATCAGATAGAAGGAATTGGAGCCATGAATAAAAACATTACTACAATCGTCAGTATTTCTGCCCTTATTGTGCCGATTTTATTGATCTTTATGTTTCTCTATAACGGTCTGGTATCCAAAGAAGAGGATGTTATGTCGGCATGGGCGCAAGTCGAGGCTAATTATCAGCGACGCGCTGATCTTATTCCGAATCTTGTTGAAACAGTTCAGGGCTTTGCCGAACATGAAAAATCCGTATTGACTGCTGTCACGGAAAGTCGCGCAAAAGTCATGTCTATAAAAGCCAATCCAAACGATCAGGCATCCATTGATTCAATGATGCGGGCTCAAGCGGCTCTGGGACGAAGCCTGACAATGTTGATGGCAACGGTGGAGAATTATCCGCAATTGCGTTCCGCTGATAATTTCCGTGCGCTGCAAGACCAGTTGGAGGGAACGGAAAACCGGATTAACACAGTGCGGATGGTCTTTAATGAAACAGTAAATGATTATAATGCTTCTATTAGAAAAATGCCAGGTGCCTTGGTTGCAGGGTTCGGAAATTTCCACCGTAAAGCGTATTTTAAATCCGAAACAGGCAGTGAAAAAGTAGTCGGCGTTGATTTTGATAAAGAATCAAATACAGAGGTAGAATAGCTATGAACAAGCCTAGCAAAACAGAAAGGGGGAATGTTTTTAGAAAAACTCTTCTAATCGCTGTTGCTATTATATCCGCGATCCTTGCGTCTTTGTTCTACAGAAATGTTGTTACACCTTTTCTGTCAGAATATTTTGATCCGCCGGTCAAGACCTTGCAATCTTTCACATTGGATCAACGACCTTCGGGCGGGATGCTTCTGTTCGACTATGCGCATATATTGGAGGGCTCAGAAGAGGGTATAAATAATTATCTTGATCGTATTCGTTCCCAAAATGATATGGAGCTTACCATCTTAACCATTCAGTCGCTCTCTGGTATCAGACCAGTTGGCACTGTTCAGGAAACGGCATTTCGGATATTTAACGAATGGAATATAGGGCGGAATAATAATGGTCGCGGTGCATTGATCCTGATGGTGCAGGATGTTGGGCAGGTAAAAATTGAAGTAGCGCAGAATATGGAAGACGTATTTACTGACCTGTTTAGCGGTTTTGCTGCAGACCAGCAATTAAAGCCGCATCTGGAACAGGGGACGGCTGGATTTGCACTTGTTGCTATTATGGAGGAATTTGAACAACGCGCATATCTGAAGCAAACAGGAAACTATACGCCTGATATTATCGCTGCGCGTGATCGTAAATTTTTGAGTATGGGAGCAGGAGTTCAGCGTCGTATATCGGATTATAATGTGCAACAGAATAAAAAGTCTGATTTGCCA
>JAGLRU010000308.1 GCA_023136145.1 Alphaproteobacteria bacterium | reverse complement strand
GCTTTTTCCACCATCTTGTCGTATCGGAAAGCTTCTTCATTGTCACGGGTCATTTTTTTAGGTTCCACCGATTTTTACAGTTATTCAAATGCAGTCTAGTCAGACTTCTGGACGCTGTCACTGAATTTCATTGGTGTATCGCTGAAAAAAATGGGAACAGTTCTGTTGCTAGGCCTGCCCCCACGCCCCACCTCTCCTGTCACCAGGGGAGGGATTGTATCGTTAACCCGTCAGGTCGCAATTAAGCAACGAGACGAAGTTCAACCCTTTCGGGTTCATTATCATTAGCGTTTATCAAGTATAGCCCGATAACGGTGGGTACCATGCCGAACGAAAGCAACCGCCTTTATTACGCACGTCGATCCTATTTCGGCCCCATATTGCAGAAGGTCAGATGACCCTAAACTTATAAGATGGTGGAGCCGCCGGGTACCGCCCCCGGGTCCGTATCGCCTATTCCGCAGCACATTTATCGTCATAGTCAGCAAGCTGACTGTTCTACTATAGCATAAATTTTCCAAAAATCCAGCTTTAAACGCTTATTTGGAAACAGGTTTTTTGACAGTTTCAAGCTTTTCGGTGCTGGCGACGCAAAGTCCAGCGTATTTGTTGCCGAATTTTGCCAGACGGCCTTTTTCAAGAATGGTACCTCTGCCACCAATCCATGCCGGATGGTTTAGAGGATCAATGTCCAAACGCATAACATCTCCGGGCTTGCCCCAGCAACTTTGCATAATATGCTCAGAGCCATCCGTGTGAACGACTTTGATTTCGTGGTAGTCTGGGTGAATATTCGCCTTCATAGCCTGTCTCCTTGAGAATCCCTAAGCAGACTGGAATTTCTACATCTATTTCGTGTAATATGCAAGCAGGATGTTTGGGGTCGCTGTTTATTTGGGTTTAGGAGCTGTTTTGTTTATGGGGCGGAGTTGTTTTATAGTAACATAAGCGCCGCTAAGGAGCACAACAGGAGCAGTAATAGGAACTGTAACGGCAGCAGCAGTCGTAAAAATAATCGTTAAAGCAGCTGTTAAAGCAGCAGGTCGAATTTTCTTTATATTAATTGTTTTAGAAACTTCACTTTCAAGTTCTCTTATCCGTGCTTCTTTTTTTCTTGCTTCATCTTCCCATCTTTCCTTTGGTGTTAATTTTGAAGGATAAGGTGCATTAGAAAGTGAAGGGTCATCTGTCATATTAACTTTTCTTTCTTGTAAAAAGCTACTTTCGAAGCACTCATTTGAATTATGTTTATAATAACTGTCTTTTCTAAAAAAGCAATATTTATACCATGTCATAAGTTCCAAATTATCCAATCCTTCATACATGAAATAGTAACCTTGGAAAAAGATTGGACAAAACGTCCTTTTTCCTTATTTTAAATGACTTCCTTATATATTGGAGCGAAAAATGACGATGACACAGACAAAAATGCAAGCAACCGATGATTTCAAAGTAAAAGATATGACTCTCGCCGGATGGGGGCGGAGGGAAATTGCTATTGCTGAAACGGAAATGCCCGGGCTAATGGCACTGCGGAGAGAATTTACTGGCAAGGCTCCACTGAAAGGTGCTCGGATTGTTGGATGTCTGCATATGACGATCCAAACGGCGGTTCTGATTGAAACACTCAATGAGTTGGGAGCAGAAGTGCGTTGGTCATCCTGCAATATTTTTTCTACGCAAG
>JAGLRU010000307.1 GCA_023136145.1 Alphaproteobacteria bacterium | reverse complement strand
AAACAGGTTCCTATCTCTTTTTTATTAATTTCAACCGAATATCATATTGAACAGATAACCAACGGCAAGAATGCCGCACCCAACCACGCTGAAATAAACAACGATCAACTTCAGGGATAACACCTTGCGAAGGATAATGGCTTCCGGCAGGGAAAGTGCTATGACCGACATCATAAACGCTAAAACTGTTCCAAGAACCGCTCCCTTACCAATCAAAGCTTCAACAATAGGAATGATTCCGGCCGCATTTGAATACATTGGTATCCCCACCAGAACTGATGCCGGAACCGACCACCATGTATCCTTGCCCATGATTGATGCCAGAAGTTCGGCGGGCACATAGCCGTGAATAAATGCACCTGCGGCGATACCGGCAATCATCCAGAGCCAGATCTTTCCTACTATTTCCCGAACAGCCGTAAGACCTTCTTTAATGCGATCAATGATTGCTGTTTTCGCTGTTGGGAGAGTAACATCCGCCACACGAGCGTTCCGTACCCAATCCTCAAGCCAACCTTCAAGGTGAAAACGCCCGATCACCCATCCAGCGACAATCGAAATGCCAAGACCAAAGATAAGATATGCCAGTGCGATTTTCCACCCGACAAGACCGAACAGAAGAACTAAAGCTATCTCGTTGACCATCGGGGCAGCGATCAGAAAAGAAAATGTTACGCCAAGCGGCACCCCCGCCGATACAAAACCGATAAACAACGGTACGGCGGAACAGGAACAAAACGGAGTAACGATGCCCAGACAAGCGGCTGCAACATTACCAATCCCCTCATTTTTTCCCGCCAGCAGAGCGCGTGTGCGCTCCGGCGAAAAGAAGCTGCGGATAATGCCCATTAAAAAAATGACCAGAGTCAGAAGCAAAAGAACTTTTGGCGTGTCGTAAAAGAAGAAGGTAAGGGCTTCATAAAGGTGTCCCGTTTGCTCAATAGGAAGCTGCGCGACAATCCACTTCGAAAAAGGAACAAGCTGGCTGTAAAGAAGCACCCAGACACACAAGGAAAGGATCGTGACACTAATCCAAAGAGCAGACGAAGGCTTTTCTGGCAGATGATCTGCAATCGGAGTCTCGGACTGACATTTGCATTTGATTTCAAAATCTGACATTTATTTCTTCTAGGATTTTTTGCAAAATGGCTTGCGGTATGTAGGGGCAACTCTGGTGGCTTCGGACAATGTCATGGATACGATATCACCGTCTTCCATAAAAAAACGGACGGGGATTTCGTCATGTTCAGCCATCTCAAATAGCGTTTGCAACGCAGACAATGTCAAAGTCCCAAAGCTGTCTTCAGAAATTTCGCAACCATCGACTCCCTTTGTATATACCAAAACGTTCCGGATTCTACGCTCTCCAAATGTGGAAACGGCGACAGCCACAGCACTTTGCGCTGCATTTATGCTGAGAAAAGCAGCTTCCTCTATTTTGGCTCCCGCGACATATACGCCGTTGTCCAATTCCAATACGATAGCTTGCGACACCTTGCTAATATAAACAATGGATTCAATCTCTTTAAGCCACGCGAAAATTTCTTCTTCCGTCAGCTCACCATGCCGGATCATCTTGTCTTTGACTTCGTTATATGAAGGAGCAGAAGCGTCTGTTTTCTTTGACGCAAGAAGTTCAGGGATATACTGGCGGAATGTAAATAAATCCGGCAAGAAAGCACCAACTGTTGTTGATGACTGCCTTCCGTTCAAGGTTATAGTGTGAATTTTCACGCCCTCCCCTGCCAGTCCGGCGATTTGCTGCCTGCACTTTCCACAACAGCTAATCATGGTATCCGCCGCAGGATCGGAGTCTCCGGCATTTACGCCTTGGGGAGCCGCCATGACCCATCCCTCTGCGATCTCCGCATTTCGCCCAAGTCCGGTAACCATAGCGGCAATACAGCCTTCTTCCGCATGTGTGGCGATCCGATGGTCGGTGTTCTCGATATTGACTCCGCCGAAGTAATAATCGTCAACTCCCTGAACACGGGCGCGAAAAACGGCTGTCACGAAAAAGTCCGTTTCAGGAGCGTAGGAATTTTTCCGCAAGTCCCTCAACCACTGCACGATTTCAGCGTCGGAAAGCTTGCCTTTTCTGAAATTTTTCATTGATATGCCGTCAATCCTCCAGTTTCCGCGCTTCATCCACAAGCATAATCGGGATTCCTTCACGTATCGGGAATGCCAGTCCGGCCTGACGGCTGACCAATTCCTGATGAACATCATCGTAAACGAGCGGAGATTTAGTAACCGGACAAACCAAAATTTCCAGCAATTTCGGATCAGCTTTTTTGGAAGTTACCGTCATTTCAGGATGCCCTTATGAAAACAAAATCGCCGACAATTTGCGCCGCCCCGAAGATGTCAGTGGGTGCGTTGTCCCCATAGCCTCAAAAATCTCCAGCAAAAGCTTTCGCGCCTTCATGTCCTCCCAATCACGATTGAGCCGGATAAGAGCGATCAGAGCATCCACCCCCTTTTCCAGTTGTCCAACCGCCAGAAAACGCAGCGCGAGGTCATAGTGCGCCTGAATATCCTTTGGCATCTTAATAATTTTCTTCTCAAGCGTGGGAACGTCTTCCAACCCTGCCGTCCGTTCTTCCAGCGACAAAACAAACCGGAGACCTTGTAGCCGTGAGAATTTCATTTGTTCCGGTGTCATTTCCGTCAACATTTCCCGAACGCTTGCCGCTTCTCCCTGCGATAGCAAACTCCAGCCAATTCCACCCAAAGCATCAGCATTGGAGGAATCCACCTCCAGCACGCAACCGTAACGCTCCATAGCCTCGTTAACGAAGCCTTCCTGAAAGAACTGATCCCCCTCCTCCATAAGTTTTTTGACTTGTTCGGCTGCCTGTAGCTTTGCTGCCTCTTCTGGAGATGTATTCGCTTCAACTAGCTTATTGACGAAAACGCGAAGATCGGCTTCTGGCCGAACTCCCGCAAAGCCATCTACTGGTTTTCCCTGATGAAAAGCATATACAGACGGCACGGACTGAACACGCAAGGCCTGAGCCAACCCTCGATTTTTGTCAATATCCACCCTGACCATCGCTACCGCACCGCCAGCTTCACCAACAACTTTTTCGAGCACCAACATCATCTGTTTACACTGTGCATTCCGCGTTGACCAGAAATAGACAATTACAGGTTTTGACATCGACTCCACAATGACATCCTGCTCGAACTTCCGTTCATCTGTATCCTTGATAGAAGACAATGAAGCCGTCTCTGGCTGCAATCCAGATTGTATATCAATCATTTCTCATATCCTCATCTGCAACAAAAATAAAAAATCGTCAGCATCATACCGCAATTTGTCGAAAAATTAAATGCCTCGCAAACAGCAACAGAAGAAAAATTCCAACGGATGGACACGGATTAGGACAGTTTCATAATTAATAATGTAGCTAAAAAAACCTTCTCCACTGTCATGCCCGCTTTATGCGGGCATCCAAAAGGCAGTCCTGCCGTCATATAGACTCATAAGACGCGCAGACACACGCTTCCAGACCCCCGCGTGAAGCGGGAGTGACGGATTTCTTACCTTATCCGTGTATATCCGTGGGGAAAAATATCCCGAAAATCAAGGATGACGTATCGAATTTTTATCTAAAATGATAATATAGTGCCGGAAACGAGGGAATCTGATGAAACCGCAGCATTTCAGGCACAAAAAGCATTCTTTTCAAGCTGGTAATGCAATGCTCTTTATTCTGATCGGAATCGTTTTGTTTTCCGCACTGACGTTCGTTTTCGCCAGAGGCAGCCGTTCTCCATCTGGCATATCATCAGAAGATGCACGCCTCTATGCTCAAGAAATTCTTTCTTATGCCGAAAAAATCAACGGTACCGTTCAAACTATAATGCTGCAAAACGGTTGTTCTGGAACCCGTGTCAGTTTTGAAAACACGTCTGTAGCTGGCTATAACCACGTTCCCCCCTCTCCCCAAAAATGCAACGTCTTCAATTCCACCGTCGGAGGCGGCATGAGCTTTGAATCTCCTCCCTCCGGCGCACTAACGGTCGCGGGGGATTACCTATTCACTGGCAACGTCTGCATCGACGGTGTCGGAACCGGCGCATACGCCACCTGCGAATCAGACAGTTTGAAGAACGAGGAATTGCTGTTGATTCTACCGTCGGTCAACGCAGAAGTTTGCGTAGCCCTAAACAGGCTTCTGAGCAACTCCGCCACCATACCTCAGGAAGCCACCGGAGGCTATAACAGCACGAAATTCACCGGAACTTACGCGGACGGATTCGCCCTCGGAACGGGTGCTCCGGCGAAATGCTTTCAGAGCACAGGCGGCTCACCCGGCTCTGGCTATCATTTCCATTACACACT
>JAGLRU010000306.1 GCA_023136145.1 Alphaproteobacteria bacterium | reverse complement strand
TCCAACAAACCAAGACCACCTCTGACAGTATTTCCTGACATTATTGTTCATAAGCGGAATACCAATGAAAACCTTCTGGTGATTGAAATGAAGAAAACAACCAGTAAAGAAGGTGATGATCATGATTTTAATAAACTGAAGGCGTTCAAATCGCAGTTAGGATATAAATTTGCTGTTTTTTTAAAACTTAGTACCGAAGAGCATACGGGTGTTGAATTACTAAAATGGATACAAGCTTAACCTAATGTCCGCTTATGGCCGAAAGCAAACACCGGATTTTTAGCTCTGATCCCATACGTATACGGAGGACGCAATGAAGTCAGGTTATATATATGTATTGGTGCACCCGTCTGATCCTGACCTTTACAAGATCGGAATAACAACCCGTAAACCCGAACAGCGATTGGCCCAGCACAATAGCGATTATAGCCAACTAACAGGCCGTATTGTCAAAGAAACTGGTCAGAAATGGGAATTGAAGGAATGCCATGCCGTCCCTGATCCTAATTGGGCCGAAACTGTTTTTTGGAGTGCAACGGGTTTGGCAGATATACCGTATCGACAAGGAATTGAAGTCGAAAAGATGAAATGGGAACTAGTACAGAAGAGTTTAGAAGCAGCAAAGAAAGCTGGTGCACGGCCAACGAAGCAATTAGCCGACTATGTTTACGCATATACGGCATGGATGAAGAAACGACTTGAAGGACGCGACATTGCCCTAATAGGGTATGTCAAAAGCAAATCTGGAAAAGCTACTTTTAAATGCAGTAATGGCCATAAATGGCGGACGCGACCTGATTATGTAGCAGAAGGTGAAGGCTGTCCGCAGTGTGGGATCGGCGAAAGGGATCCAGAAGAAATGAGGCGTGCAATAAATCCGGCGTACCTTTGTTTGTTGACGCATCCTGATAAGCCAGGGGTTATTAAAATCGGACTGACATACAGCACACTAGAACAATGTTATGAAGAAAATATTTGGGACGACTGGGAGGTGCATCGCTACCGGAATGTGGAGGAGGAACCTGTCTTAGCTGAATCATTAATATGGGGACTGTTAGGAACTCCCAAGACTAATGATAGTGAACAAATTGAAATAGATTTGCGTGTAGCAGAGCAGGCATTTTGCTATTTAATTTATCAAATGCGACACGAGATTGCTTTGGCGGAGAAGGAGAAGGAGAAGGAGAAATAAGATGCCAAGTAAAATGATATAGTGCTTTCGTTTAATAATAAGACATTACTAATTCTTCAACTGTCGTTTCTATGGGCATGCCTTCCCGGCGTTTTTTCATGGCGCCAAAGGTTTGTTCGATGGGATTAAAGTCGGG
>JAGLRU010000305.1 GCA_023136145.1 Alphaproteobacteria bacterium | reverse complement strand
ATGACAATGGAGGGAGGGTTTTTAGAAGTAACTTTAAATCGACCGTCGTGGTTATTTACGAATTCTCTTGCAAATTACAGCATAAGTCTTTATCAAGAGCACTCGGATTTGCATTTTTTCTGGGAGTAACTTCAAAGATGGCACGTGTAACGGTTGAAGACTGCATTCTTAAGATTCCAAATCGATTCGAGCTGGTTCTTGTGGCTTCTCAGCGGGCGCGGGAGATAGGCTCCGGTGCAGCGATTATGGTAGATCGAGATAATGACAAAAATCCAGTAGTTTCCTTGCGCGAGATTGCTGATACGGATATTTCCATTGAAGCACTGAACGAAGCACTTGTTAGAAATCATCAGAAAGTCATTGAGATTGAGGAAGATGAAGAAGAAATTCTTGATGTTATGGAGGGTGAAAACGAGTGGGTGGCGGTCGCCAGTGGAGATGTCGAAGAAGCCATAGCGGATGGTGACATGCAGGAAGAAGATTTCGATGTCGATAACAAAGAGTCCGAAAAATCCGAAATTTCAGAAACTGATACCACTGCCAATCCACGTATAAGCAACCTCGTTTGATATTCAAAATTTCTTAAAATAAAAACCCATTCCTGATATTTAGGGTGGGTTTTTTCGTGTGTTACAATATCTTGGCTTATCCCTATAATTTATGTAACAATGTGAGACAGTCTGTCACTTTTCAGCGGGGGCTGGTCGGGGGTTAGTATATGCCAAAATATAGTTACAGGGCAGTGAATCCGAAAGGACGCCCAATTAGGGGCGTTGTGACGGCTGCCAATGAATCCGACCTGACTTCGCGATTGGAGGAAGGGGGGTTGGTTCTTATCGACTGCAAGGCTATGTCCGAAAAGACCGGAAAGTTTGCGGCATTAGTGGCCAGACGAGTCAAAATTCGCGATATGGTACAGATGTTCGTTCAACTGGAGCAATTGCAGAAAGCAGGGGTTCCGTTGATGGACGGCCTGTCGGATGTGCGGGATACAACAGAGTCGGCGCAGTTGCGGGATGTTATGTCGGATGTTTACCGTGAGGTGGCGGAGGGCAATTCATTTTCCAGTGCTCTTTCCAAACATCCTATGATTTTCGAGCCTATTTTCATTTCTTTGATTAGCGCAGGAGAGGAAACGGGCAATCTGGTCGAGTCTTTCACGCAGGTTATCAAGCACCTTAAGTGGACTGACGCGATGCGGCGCAAGGTTAAAAAAGCCACACGCTATCCGAAGATATTGCTGGTCGTGGTGACTGGCGTGGTCTGGATGATGATGGGGTATGTGGTGCCGCAAGTGACGGGGTTCCTGCTGGATATAGGGCAGGAATTGCCTCCTGTGACGTTGGCATTGATCGCTACGTCAAAATTTTTCGCCAATTATTTTTTGTACATCTTTTTGGGGTTGGCCTCTTTTTATATTTTTCTCATACTTGGTAGAACCTTGTCGGAAGAATTTAGATACCGGACGGATTATATCGCTTTGCACACTCCGGTAATGGGGGCGGTTATTCGCAAAATAGCCTTGTCGCAGTTTTGCACGACTTTCGGAGTTTTATTCACGAGTGGCCTTGAGATATTGAAATGTCTGGATGCAGCAAAGTTGACAGCAGGTAATATGGTTATCGTTGAGGCACTTGGGCTGGTGCGGCAACAGGTGCAGGAGGGTTTTCCCCTGTCCATGGCTTTGAATACCTCAGGGGAATTTCCTTCTTTGGTTATGCGGATGGTCAAGATCGGGGAAGAGTCGGGGAATCTTACGGGCGTTCTGGAGCAGGTTTCCGAATTTTATGATAAAGATGTGAACGATTCCGTAGATGCCATGATTATGATGATTGAGCCAGCTTTGACAGTTATTTTAGGCGGGATTATCTTGTGGATCGCGGCGGCTGTATTCGGCCCCATTTACGATAGCTTTGGAAATATGGGGTAGGAAAATGGCATCATTTAGTTCTGGTAAGAGAGTTTTACTGGTAGGAAATGAAGGGGTAGCTCTCTTCGGGCCAACGGTGCGGGGTGTCGAGCGGGAAATCGCGCTTTCTTGGGAGCTTCCCAATTTCGACCAGCAATTGACTGAAGCTCTGCTCAAACAGAATCAAAGTAGGCCTGTGGTGATTCTGTTTGACGGTGCTGATCAGACTTATCGTAAGGAAGAAAATATCCCAAAACTGAGTTTTTTCGACCGTTCGCGCTTTGTCAAGCGTAAGCTGGAAATGGCTTTTCCGAGTTATCCGATCCGTACCTCTGTTTTGGTTAAGCCCTCCAGACAGAAGGGTAGAAGGGCGCCAAAAGAGTCTCCTTCCTATCTTTTTATGGCGATTCCAGAGACGGATTATCTCGATATAATCAATGAGAATTTTCTGGAAACGGGAGTTCCCATTGCTGGTTTCGGTCTGCTGCCTGCAGAGTCGGCGGGGTTAGTGACTGCTCTTTCTAGTAAGTTGTTCGGAAAAACTGATGCGAAGTCTCGTTGGGCTGTGTTGATTGGACAGCATGAGACGGGTGGGCTGCGTCAGGTCATTGTGAAAAACGGCAATTTGGCTCTTACGCGGATGACGCCGACTTCCGAGGCGGGAGTTCAGGGGCCGAAGTGGGTCGAGGAAGTGATGCGCGAATTCAAGGCTACACTGACGTACATCGCCCGTTTTGGATATACAGCTAATGAGGGACTGGATGTAATCGTTATCTGTGGTGACATTGAAAAACAGTTTTTTGATAAGACCTCCTTGCCTGTAACCAATTTCCGATGTCTCAAGTCTATAGATGCACTAGCTCTTATTGGAGCGAAGGGTATCGCGCTTGGTGAAACTAACTTCGGAGATGCAGTTCATGCGGCATGGGTGAGTAAGAAAAGAACTTTGGATGTGCCAGTAGTTGTACCGGGTATTCGCCGTATCATGGCACCGCGATTAGCAGTGCGCATTGTAACGATCTTTCTTGCTGTACTTTTGTTTGGATTGAGTGGGTTTAGTTTCAATGAATATCAGAATTATAACAACCTTCAGGATGAGATTGCACAAAAACAGAGTCGGAAGACTCTTCTTGAACATGATTACGCGCAGGATTCGAAGGTTTTCGATACCCTTCCAGTCAAGCCGGCACTAGTAAACGGAACACTAGCAGTCAAAAAGTTTGCTGAGGAAGGTAGTGTCAAAATTGCCCCAACACTCAATCTTTTGCATAGGACGCTTGGTAGTAACATCAGACTTAGCTCTCTGACGTTTGAGAATCGTGCGGCAATTAGCCTAAAGCCGAGAGAGAAAAAAAATCCGCGTCCTCTTAAGATTGTGTTCAGGTTTACAATCACTGATGCGCCTACCCTAGAACAAAGAGTTACGGGTGCCGAAAAGCTTTTGGAATCTTTGCGAGGAGCCTTTCCGGACTATGAAATTAAGATCAATAGCCAGTTTGGAAATGTATCCCGTACTGGGAAATTTGATGGAATAACTGGCGATAAATTGTCTGATGGAAAAGCCTCTATGCAAAAAAATGTTGCAGAATTTGAAATGCAGGGAGTGCCGCTATGATTAAGCTGATAGGCCTCAGACGCATCATCTTGTTTCTTTGTTTTATGGGGATTAACCTGCTTGTGGCATCCAGTTATTTTCTTGGTCTTGCTCCGATGCGGGATGAGGCTCAGATGCACTTGAACGCAGTTAGTGCTCAGATATCATCTTTACAGAACAAAATTATGAATATTCAAAGGGAAGTAAATTCTTTGAAAGAAAACCAGCCGAAATACCAGACGTTGAAAGACAAAGGTTTTTTTCTGGTTCAGGATCGTTTTATGATTGGACGTTTGCTGGAGGAGGTGCGCAAGAAAAGTCAAATCACCTCTTTTTCCTTCACGATAGAAAATCTGAAGGATGTACCGAACGCTAACGCCGCCAGAATGAATTATAGTTTGGTCAGTAGCCGTATCAAGGTCGAGAAAATTGTGTCGCCTTTGGATAGCAACGTATATATTTTTCTTCAATTACTTGCTGATGCTTTTCCAGAGCACACTCGCTTCCAGAATTTCGAGATTAAAAGGACGGGGGAGGTTACGGAAGCAGCACTGAGTAAAATAGCAATGGGCAAGTCTGTCAGTTTTGTGGATTCGAGTCTCACTTTCGACTGGATGACATTGGTTCCGAAGGTGACTGAAAAGCCAGCGACAGCCGGATTCAGGGGGCGTTGATGGGTAAATGGATACGAAAGACAATTATCGTTATTTTGCTTCTCTGCGGAACCTTGTTGGGGGGAATGGTGACCGCCCAGATACCAGTTGCGTCTGTTGAAGATCCTTCAGTTAAAAAATCTAGTGATTTTTTCAGAAGCTCTTTTTTCATGACTCCAATGGAACTTGTTACGATACAACGCGCCTTAAGTGGAAAAACATCGAGTAACGCAACGCTGGGAATGGCGAAGGGTGATATACCTGCTCATCGTATTATTCGCGTTTCTGGAGTTGTATACCGCACTGCGGAAGATTGGATCGTCTGGATGAATGGTCAGAAGGTGACACCAGAAAAGCTTTTGCCGGAAATTATTGATATTGAAGTCAGAGATTCCTCAAAAGTTGATCTTAAATGGTATGATATTGGACTGAACAGGGTTATTTCAATTACGCTCAGGCCGCACCAGACGTATGATATTCCGACAGGCATTCTGTTACCGGGTGGGCAATGACAGCATCAGTAACGAAAAAGATTCAGGCATCTCCTTCAACGAATGCCATCAAAATCAGCGGGGTAACGGCGGGCTATGGTCGTGGCAACGTTATTGAGGACATTTCTTTTGATGTTCGGACAGGAGAGACTTTCGGTCTGATTGGTTTGAACGGTGTTGGAAAAACGACGCTTATCAAAATCATTTTGGGTCTTATGGAGGCTTCTTCCGGATCAGTTGCTATATTCGGGAAGGAGACCCTTGATCCCGCAGGTAAATCCATGATTGCGTACCTGCCGGAAAAATTCGAGCCTCCGTTTTTCTTAAGTGGGCTGGAGTTTCTGAAGTTCTCGCTGGATCTTTACAAGCATCCGTTTATAGAGGAGGACGTGTTGGCGGCAGCGGACAAGATTTCCCTGTCACGCGAGGCATTGCGTTGCCGTGTAAATACATACTCCAAAGGAATGCGCCAGAAGATCGGGCTGCTGGGGACATGGCTCACCGAATGCCCTTTGCTGATTTTGGATGAGCCGATGACGGGGCTTGACCCTCGTGCGCGTGTTTTGGTGAAAGATGAAATCATGGCTTGCCGTTCTTTGGGGATGACTGTGTTTCTAAGCTCGCATATTCTGGCGGATATGGATGAGATATGTGATCGGGTCGGCGTAATTCACGATCAAACCATAAAGTTTCTCGGTTCCCCTGCTGAGATGAAAGAGAAAGCTCAAAAAGATAATCTGGAACGTGCCTTTCTTAAAATTATCGATGATTCAACAAAGGTCTATAAATCATGAATTTTTTTAACAGGAAAAATGATGACGGGATTGGCGGATCTCTCAAAGAAGGAAAAGCTATCAAATGCTTCCCAGAGAATGGAAAAGGAAAAAGGCTCTTTTTGCTGTTTATGAGCATTCTCATGATCGGCGGAGTTGTCGGAGGCGGTTTTTATCTGATCGGTTCTGGAGAGAATAATAATATCTACTTGATGCGTCTTGCCATTGCGGAACAGTTGCCAGTCGTTGCTCCTCAGACACAAGAATCTATGCCGATAGACGTTCTTGCAATCGGGGAAGATGATAATTTTGCGATGCCTGCCTCTGATCCATCGCCACTTGTTGCGGCTCCTCAAGAACAACTGCCGCTGTCTCTGGATGAGGAGGTGACTGTTTCGGATGTTGCTGTGGAATCTCCTCCTATGCCGGATGAATCATCTTTGGTTGAGGCTATCTCTGACAATCTGGGGGAGGATCCCTCTGATAAGAAAAAAGAGGTTGTTACAGATTCTGTGAAAAGCCCACAGGAAGATA
This sequence comes from Alphaproteobacteria bacterium, assembly GCA_023136145.1. Lineage (GTDB taxonomy): Bacteria > Pseudomonadota > Alphaproteobacteria > Micavibrionales > UBA2020 > PALSA-926. Next base: position 3,726 of record JAGLRU010000305.1, on the reverse strand, counting down.
AACCATCGTTAGCATCCGGGAAGGAAGAAAGCACCGAACCAATGTCTAAGGAAGAAAGCGTTGAACCAACATCTGCCGAATGGGCTATTGTGCAGAATGCTGTATTGCTTGATTCTTTAAGTCCACCCTCCTCTGCTGGCATTGGGGCTTTTAGTGGAACGGTTGATGACGAGGCGTACAAGGGGCTTGTTGTCACGGACATCCTTTCTCATCCTGCGGATATCAGGACATTGCCGGAGAAGTATCTGGTGGTCAGGAAGGATCATAGTGCTAAGGATGCGATTTCACAATTGACTGCTGCTCGTACTGCATTGTCTCATGGCCGTTATCTTGCCGCTCTTGGACTTTTCGAGGAGCTTTATAAGATAGGTTCGTGGAATGAGAACGTATCGATGGGTCGAGCTGTTGCTCTTCAAAAGATGGGACAGATACCTCTCGCTATGTCAGCTTATGAGGAGATTGTCGAGAGAAATCCAAAAAATGTAGAAGCATTGACCAATATGCTTGGTCTGCTGAACAAGCAAGAACCCGATGAAGCCATTGAAAGACTTCTACGGCTGCGGGATGTTTCTCCATTTAATGCGGATGTTACGGCTCAGCTTGGAATTGTGTATGGCTCGGTGGGGGATTACGAAAATGCCTTGAAATATCTTGAGATGGCGGATGCTCTGAAGCCAGGAAACTCGAATATCCTTTATAACAGGGCGATTGTTTATGACCGGATGGGAAAAACGATTAAAGCGGCGGATATTTACCGTCAGATACTTCTTTTGGCAGAGGATGGGATTCTTGATCGGAATTTTCCGGTTGAAACGGTCAAAAACCGTCTCTCTGTTATCCGGTGAGTTTTGTGGCTGTCTTTGATCTAGCCGTTACAGTTTTTCTTGGGCTGGTGCTTGGCAGTTTTGCGACGGCACTTTCTTATCGTCTGCCGCGTGATTTATCAATCGTGACTATAAAACGCTCACAATGCCCTTCTTGTCATCGGAATTTGGGCATGGCTGATCTTGTCCCTCTATTTTCCTGGATTTTTCTTAGAGGAAAATGCCGGCATTGTCGGGCACTTATTGGCTGGCAGTATCCGCTGATCGAATTGGCGACGCTAGCTGTTTGTTTGCTTTTCTATTTTGTCTATGGGATCAGGATAGAGACGATTCTGATTTTCGCGCTGGCACCAGTCATCGTCAGCATCATTGATATCGACTTGCGTTATAAAATTATTCCTGACAGCCTTAACCTCTCGATTTTTTTGACGGGCGTGGCGGTACTTTGTGTTAATTCCACCTTGAACGATGCTTTTCTGACTTTTTTCATGGAAAAAGGGGTGGGGGCATTTGGCGGTGTGGTGTTCTATGGATTGGGGTCATTCTTGCTAAGGCAGGTAGTGATGATAGCGATGAAACGGGAACCGATGGGGCTAGGGGATGTTAAATTTTTTGCCGCCGCTGGATTTTGGATGGGGATTTCGGCTGACGCAGCAGCACTGTTTATGATTGTTTCGGGAGTATCCGGTATCATATTATCGACAATTTGGAAAAAGCATACGGGTGAAACTGAATTTCCATTCGGGCCATCGCTGATAATCGCATTTATCACAGTTTTATGGTTTTTCCCTCCAGCATTTATCATCCGATAAATATTGCGGAATGACTATAAAAAAATTCTTTAACAGTGTTTAACTTACGCAGAAATATGCGACTCAACGAACCAGCGCAGCTTATCAAGACCACGTGTTGCTTCCGTCAACAGATCGGCAGTAACAGCGTCTCCACTTTCATCGGAACTATCAATGGCACTCCGCAGAAAATCCGCAAGGGTGCTCATAGCTGTACTAAGTGCTTTAACATGTCGCTGACTATCATGCATATCTACGGGATAAACGGCGAGTTTTGTATCTCTTGCAATCGTTTGGACGGTGCCTTGAGCGATTCCACCCAATTGCACAGCGCGTTCGGCTATCATGTCCGCATAGCCATCGGCTTGAGCTGATACTGTATCGAACAATTCATGCAGAGCGATGAAATTCTCTCCTTTAACGTTCCAGTGTGCCTGCTTGGCTTGCAATTTGAGGTCTATGGCTCCTGCTAAAGACTGATTAAGAAGGTCAATTACTGAGCTAGGTTGCGTTTTGAGTTCTGGTACGGCTGACATGAGTTTTCTCCTTTTATGATTATTTCTGTTATATCTATAAATGTTAATCAATTCTTTACATTGTCAATCTTATCCTCCCAAAAGTCAAATTCAGAAATATCTGTTTTCTTAGATCCATAATTTAAAATCTTTACGAAAATACGCCGATTGACATTTCACAAAAATAATGTTTGAATTTCTCTTATGAAGAAGAATAAAAGCATTGTTGTTGCTCCTGTTTACACAATCTGGCGCATCTGTTGGCGAACTTAGCCCTAATTTTTCTTTTTTCTCAACAATTTGTACTTTAAATTACGCATCACTGCCCTGTAAGGGCTACCGTGTTTGTATAGCATTTTATCTCCGGGTGCACACTTATGAAGATCACTTACAATGATACAGCTCTTGATTATAACTCACACAGTCTCGATTTTCTGCTGGATAGCCTTGATGTCACCAAAGGCGTATATCTAGCATCCGATACCGATTATCCCGGACGCTATTCAAGATGGGATATTGGCTTTGACGCACCTCCCATTGAAATTCTGGGGTTCACCGACCGTACGGAGTTTCACGCCCTTACTGCGCGTGGCGAGAAACTTCTTCAGATTTTGCAGGAAGTATTCAAGCTGCACCCTACTGAAGATTTTAAAGTTAGTCATGCTGATAAAGTTTTCCTGTGTTGCTCGATAAAACAAGCAAAACATTGCTTTGCTGAGGAAGCTCGTTCCAAACAGCCATCACCTCTTTCACCGTTGCGTCATATTATGCGCTACACAATACACAGCGAGAATTTCGCCGGATTTTACGGTGCTTTTAAATATGACTTTTTGTTTTGTTTTAATCCAATACCGCTGAAAAACTCTCGCGAAAAACGGCATAAGTTATTCTGTCTTTTTATCCCTGACCGTATCTATATTTTGGATCACCGCAAGGAAATCACATACTGCCGGAATTTTGAATTCAGTCTTGGAGATATAAGCACAAAAGGCGTGGAGCATAAAGCAAGAGCACCTGTAACCTCAGCTCCATACAAAAGCAGCGATCCAGAAATTACGAGCAATATCAGCGATACCGACTATGCTGCAATAGTTTCTCAGGCAAAAGAACATATCCGCAAGGGTGATGTTTTCGAACTTATACTAAGCCGGAAGTTCCATGCACCGTTTGACGGACGCACATCCGATCTCTTCCGCAATATTCGCCGCGTCAATCCATCACCCTATGAATTTCTAATTCAAATGGGAGACGAGCAGCTAGTTGGCGCATCACCGGAAATGTTTGTGCGCGTGGAAGGAAAGCGAGTCGAATCATGTCCCATCGCAGGAACCACGCGGCGCAGCAAAACGCCCGGTCAGGCGGCTGTAATGGAAGACTCAAAAATCCTTCAAGCTCTTCTAAACTCCAAAAAAGATGAAGCAGAGTTGACTATGTGTACGGATGTTGACCGCAACGACAAAGCGCGTATCTGCGAACCCGGCTCCGTCAAGATACTTGGTCGCCGTTTGATTGAGACTTATACAGGACTTTATCACACTGTTGATCACGTTGAAGGTACGTTGCGCGAAGAGTTTGACGGCATAGATGCTTTTCTCT
>JAGLRU010000304.1 GCA_023136145.1 Alphaproteobacteria bacterium | reverse complement strand
TCCTTTTCCTTCCAGAGATAACGCATAAAACGGTTTTTCCGTTGCGCGGATCAAAACGGCCTTCAGTTTATTAATGACGGCATCTCCTGAAGAAGCATTCTCAAGTAACAACTCCGCACTATCAGGCCATAACGACCGAATATCTGCATACGCGGCATTAACTTCCGCAGTTTCCGCCAGAACGTCCTGAACCTGTATTTTTTCGATTTTTAGCGACACATCAGCGGCCTGAAGACCGTTCATCTCCGACAAAACAAGCGTAGCTTTACCATGACCGGAAACATCAGTCTTTAAAATGTCTTTATAACGATCAAACAGAATGGAAACTTCCGTCCGTCCGGACGCTAAAGCTGTTGATATATTGTAATCCACAAATCCCGTCAGAACGAGATCAAGCGCAGCGACATTGATTTCTTTCAGGCGTAAAACACTTCCGCCATATAAAAAATCCGCGCCAATTGTCGCATCATTTTTCTGGTAAGCTGTTTTGATGTCAATATGTCCCACAAGATTGCGATCCGAGGTGGCAGTAAAACGAATATCATCAAGATCGTCTGCAACAGGATCGGTCAATTTCAAAACACCTGCGACTTCAAATTCCGGTTTTTGCAAGAAGCCTGTAATGCGTCCATCAGCCGTAAAAGCACCCGACATTCCCGGCAGACGTGATGTGTCTCCGTGAATTTCAAAATCAATACGGCTATTGTCCTTAAGCCCAACCGTCCCTTTACTGGTGATATTGTAAAAGGGTGATGTCACGGTGATATTGGTAGTCGTCAGCAACGCCTGCTCAGGGGAAAACCGCGCAACTGCATCTATTCTTTCAGGAAGAAAATTATCCTTTGTCTGCGAAAGCTTCAGAGATAAATCCATGATAATGTCCCCGCCGCTCTTTTCAGCTTTCGCCGACAGATCGACAGATGTCTCCATATCGTTTCCTATTACGTCCTTCGATAAAGTCAGTTTTTTAACGCTAAGTTTATCTATATACAGCGCGTTAAAATACACATCCGGCACTGAAAAAGTCGAAGCCGTATTATCCTTTTTCTCCTCCGGTAATCGGTGCAATGCCAAACTCTCCGCCGTGACCGACAAGGAAAGGGATTTTGAAAAAAGAGATGGAATTCCAATACGCAAGCGTATCTGTTCCCCGTCCAGAACAGAGCCGATCTTATCTGAAACATTCAGCGTTCCGATGTTGATGCCACTCCACGTCAAGCCGTTTATATCACGCACCTTAACAGCGTAACCACTTTCCTCCGCGAGTTTTGACAGGTTATTTTCCAGCCACGTTTGCCCACCTTCCGCACGTAGCCATAAAACGCCTGCCCAGAGAGTTATTTGCGCTGCAAGCACAACAAAGATAAGTATAGACAAGCCAGCCACCACAAAACGAAAGAGAGCGGGGAAAAAATATTTTTTCGCTTTTTTCTTTTGTTCCGACATCAAAACGCCTGCCCGATACTGATATAAATCTGGTAACGGCTAGAAGCAGTATCTCTTTTATTGAGCGGTACTGCTACATCCAACCGCAACGGCCCGGCTCCCGTATAATAACGAAGCCCTCCACCTCCTCCAATAAAAGGACTGTCAAAGTTAGCAAGCGAAGTATTGCTAACACTGCCAACATCAACAAAGGCGGCAGCACCAATCGTATCAGTCATCTTAAACCGCAACTCCGCCGACATCTCAACAACGGAACTACCGCCCTCAGGTTCACCGTTTTTCAAAGGACCTACTTCCTGATAGCCAAAGCCGCGTACGGAACCACCGCCTCCTGCATAGAATCGCTTTGTAGCAGGTATTTCCGCGATGTCGGTTCCGAAGACACTTCCCGTCTTAACACGAAAGGCCGCCGTTGTCTTCTTACCAAGTGCATGATAGGTGTATGCTGAAACTTCCGTCTTCCAGAACGCTGGGCTTTCGCCACCTAAATCAACAAACGGCTCCAGCTTACCCTCTATAAGAAAACCTTCAGTTGCATCCAGCACGCTATTCCGCCTGTTGTATTTAAAGGACTGTGGAAGCGACATCAGATAAAAAGTATTTGTTTCACTAACTGTTTCATCTTCCACCCTACTCATCGACAAAGACACTCCTGTACTGGCCGACAAACTTTTACTAAATGCACGATTGATCGAAGCACCTGTATTCATGCCAATTTTGGTATAACTGCTGGTTGTTTCATGTACGATATTGGTATTAAACGAAAGGCTTTGATCCCGTCGTAGAAAAAATGGCTTGGTAAGGCGAGATTCGATTATTTGCAGTTTTTGCGATAAGTTAACACCCGTATCAAAAACCTCCGCCGCACCGAAAAGATTACTGTGCTTCCACCCAAGCGTCAGACCGAGACCCTCACCGGTGTAATAGCTACCGCCAGCTCGTACACTGCGTAAGGCACGCTCTTTGACACGCAACGTCACCGGAACGCTACCATCTTTCAAAGGTTGTTCGGGCATAACAAGCTCCGCGCTTGAAAATAACCCGCTTTCAAGCAGCTTTGCTCTAAGGCGTTCTATTTTTTTTCGCTGAAAACAGTCACCTTCTTTCCAGACAACCAGCTTTTGCAGATAGGATTTTTTGACTGTGTCAGTTCCTTCAAAAGTCACCATCCCCATTTTCGCCTGTGGCTCTGCCTTCACAATAAAAAGAATATCAGCTTCTTTTGTTTTTAAATCGAGCGTAACTTCATGATCGACAACAAGATCAAAGAAACACTTTCCCTTCGAAATGTCGCTATAAAGCTTTTCCTGCACCGCCAAAACAACGCTAGCACTCAGTGGCTGTCCTTTTATATCTTTCCCCGCAAAATTGGCGTATTCCGCAGGTATAACTGAAATTTCGCGGACTTTATAACGCTGACCGCTATTCACCGTATAAGTTCCAGTCCATTGACTGGTGCCATCGGTATATGATACGTCAGCATCATAATATCCTTCAGATGTCAGTTCACCAAGAATGCCGTCGCGAAGCTGCCTTTCATGATACGCTTGCTGCTGAGTTTCAACGTCTCCTTCTTTATCGGCGATGTCGATGGTCGCAGCACGCTCCTCCAGAAAATCCCTTACCTCATCGCTTAAATCCTTGTTATCCTCAATCTCCGCAAGCATGTATTTAGCTTTTGGCTGAAGAACTCCGGGCAGACAGCCCGATAGCAGAAGACTGCCCACAGAAAGTAGGCAAAAACAAAAAAACAAACGCAGTCTATTTTTTTCACTTTCAAGTTTTCGCATAAGACTCTTTTATCACTACA
>JAGLRU010000303.1 GCA_023136145.1 Alphaproteobacteria bacterium | reverse complement strand
AGGCTCATAGAACTGATTGCAACACCAAAATGAGCCGCACGTTCTCTTAAAAACAGGTCGGGATTTTCTTGCACATGACGTTTTAAGACTGCTTTATCTATTTTTCGATGGCGTGTCTTTGGAGGCGGTTTTGGTGCAAGATCATCAAGGTCGAGCTAACGGTAAATGGTCGTGCGCGAAACCTTGAATAAATGCACTGCTTCAACCTTACTTCCACCGTCTTTAATGAAAGATAAGACGGCAATCCTGTGGGGAGTTTGATAAGTCATAGAAAGACTATATCATGTTTGATTCTTATTCTAAAGTACTATAAATTCAAGGGACTGCCGAAACACACTTTCCATCTGCACCTTAATGAAACGGAATGGCGGTTCAATAACCGATCTTCCAATATATATAAATCTCTGCTAAGATTACTCAGAAATCAACCAATCTCCTAGTCTTGACCCAAAATAAATTTACTTAAAAGTATAATAATGCAACCCATAGACCTATACCGCAGCGCAGCAGAGTTAATTAAACAACACGGGGAAGATGCTGGGATGCAGAACACTATTCAGGACGTGTAATATGAACAACAAATACTCTGGGATGACAATGAATGAACGTCTTTTTTGTTCAGGGCGCATGAAAGAATTTGATAAGGTCGTTCTAGAATCTAACATTGACAAGATTGCGACTATTTATCTAGAGCTAGATGCTGCCGAAAGCCATGACGAAGCCCTGAAGAATGCAAAAATTATCATTAAAAGAAAACGAGGGATAACCTAATGGTTTTTGCTGCTTTCATGCTGCACCTCGTCAGCACTTGTTGGATAAATAGAGAGATATTGCTAAGATGATATTTTTAGCTCAACACGCTCCGTGTCTAAAAGGTTCTGACGACGTACAGTTCTTTTACCAACAGAAAGAAACTATTCCCTGCTGGTTCTTCTAGAAATTTTACAAGCTGCGGCCACTTAGGAGTAGAGACTTTCTTATTAGGATAAACCACGGCTCCAGTCTCTGTACGATAAGGCTGATCCCACCAATGTTGTTTAGGAACAAGAATACCAAGTTTTACTAATAACATTCCAGAAAGAGAGAGCGCCTTTGAAAAATAGCCCTCAGCTTCACGACAATCAGAATCTGATTGATATAGCCCTTCCAAATAATAATC
>JAGLRU010000302.1 GCA_023136145.1 Alphaproteobacteria bacterium | reverse complement strand
CTCGTGTGGTGGTCTTTCATGAAAAGGAAGGCAGACGACATGCGCATTGTGTTTGGTCACGCATTGATATACAGGAAATGAAAGCCATCAATCTCCCCTTTTATAAAAACAAGCTGAATGAAATTTCAAAACAGCTCTATCTTGAACATGGCTGGGAATTGCCAAAAGGTTATATTGATCGGCAATACTCTAATCCAACAAATTTCACACTTGAAGAATGGCAACAAGCCAAACGTGCGAAGGAAGACCCTCAAGTTCTCAAAGCTCTGTTTAAACAATCTTGGGAAATTTCGGATAATAAGCAAGCCTTTGCACAAGCCTTGCGGGAATATGGTTTTATGATTGCTCGTGGTGATCGGCGGGGCTATGTGGCGGTAGATTACAAAGGCGAGGTTTATTCGCTCAGTCGGTGGACTGGTGTTAAAACTAAGGAACTCCAGCAAAAGCTGGGTGATCCAGAAAAACTACCTTCTATTTCTGAAGCCAAACAGGCTATTTACAAACGTCTTCCTACTGCTATAAAAGAGCAGATTGGTGAATTAAACGAACAAATAGAGCCTAAATCCAAGGCTATTAAGAAAAAAACATCAGCAGAGCTTCTTGATTTGATAACGAATAAACATGCTGCTTTTAATCGCAGAATGATGGAACGGGAAGTTTATCGTTGCTTTGCAAGTCATAGTGATATGCGAGTGGCTATAAACACGGTTCTAAACTCAGATAAATTAATTAAAATTGGTGAGCGTAACGGGCAAGTTTTTTATACCACACAGGAAATGCTTGATACTGAAAAGAATATGATTGCTTTAACGCAATTTATGACTGTTAAATCTACGCATAAAATCAGAAAAGATCATATTCAAAATGCCATAGATAAATTTAATGTGAAACTGACCGGTAAGACTAACGCCACAGAAAAATTAAGTGATAAGCAAATTTCTGCTATTCATCATATCACGCAAGACAAGCAATTATCGCTTTTGGTTGGCGTTGCCGGTGCAGGTAAATCTACAATTATGACTGTAGTAAAAGAATCTTTTGAAACGGAAGGGTATCGAGTGCGTGGTACTGCATTATCAGGGATAGCTGCCTCTGGTTTGCAGGATTGTGGAATACAATCAAGTACGTTGCACAGTTTAGAGATGCGTATAGAAACTGCTCAAAAGATCATTGATCAAAATATTGGAAGACCGCTCACACAAAAGCAAAGCAATTTTGTTAATGATGCTATGCTGAGTTCAAAAGATGTTCTTATTATTGATGAAGCTGGGATGATTTGTGCCAAACAATTAAACCGGATCATAGATATAGCACATAAATCCGGTGCAAAAATTATCCTTACAGGTGATCATGAGCAGTTGCAATCCATTGAAGCCGGTGCGGCATTCCGCACTATTTTGGAACGCTCGAATTTTGTAGAATTAAAGGAAGTACGCCGTCAAAAAGAGCAATGGATGAAGGACGCAACAAGTCTATTTTCGCAAGCTAAAACAGCAGATGCTCTAACCATTTATCAGAAAAATAATTATATCTTTCATGAAGACAGCGAAAATTCTGCTAAAGCTAAGTTGGTCAGTGATTATATGAAATCTTATTCTTTATCATC
>JAGLRU010000301.1 GCA_023136145.1 Alphaproteobacteria bacterium | reverse complement strand
TCTTCTCTAAGGATCGGAGCACTGCGTGGCTGCGCAGTCACTACTTGCTGCCCAGCTTCAACAGACTCCATGATTCGCGATTTTTGCAAAGCATTGGTAAACGTCTCCCAACCGTGCCGAGTAAAATTGCGAGATGAGTTCTGCATCCTCCGCTGATAGTCATGAAATCCAAACGTCATCACCTCGACTGCCGACTGTGCCGCCCACGACATCAAAGCGGATGTAGACATATTGGGACGATCAAGCGGCACCAATTGCATGATACGCCCATCCGCCGTTGTAGCAAAATAGCGATCTTGTGACTTAGCTGCATTCATATATACGATAAACGTCAAAATCAGCACGACAATAATAATGGATTCGGCAACTATAATCCTCATCATGCTACGGAAGCCATCACGATAAAATTCATTGCGTATGACCACAGACATCAACGGTCCACCAGAAACCACATCAAGAGGAACCGAAGAATCATCACCAGATGATGTATCAACCGGCACATCTTCGTCGCTCTGGGTGGATAAATCTTTGTGAACCCCAGCAACCCTTGGCTTGGCAGCACTGACTTTTCTTGATGGCGCAGAATTGTTTTTTCCACCACCTAGAATCATGGACGCTGATTTTATCAATTTCGATAACGGACTCTCGACTGGCACGGGCTTGATAACATGCTTAGACGAAGCATTGTCCTCTTCATTCTCTGATAACTCGTTGTCAATATCATCCACTCGGATAGCCCTTAAACTCGAATTATTTCTTATTATCAGAAGACGAAAAAAACCAACATAAACATTTTCGCCTTTTCAGATAGCGCAACGCACTCCAGTTCCATAGAATACTGACTTGCAAAATCAACGTCTAGCATTAACTGCTTAAGAAGGCTTATTTTTTTATAACTCCCCGCTTTTTAAATTACGTAAAATAAAATCACTTATGATTATTACACTTCCTATCTGGCATATCTCTTGCTTGTACACTTGCAGGAGAGGTGTTTTTTGCCGTGATAAGGCAAGAAACCAAGCTATGAAAGTAGGAAACAATGACGATCGCCCTAGATGCGGCTCTATCTGGTCTAAGAATAGCTCAACAAGCACTGGATGTAACATCAACGAATATTTCAAATGCCTCTACTCCGGGATACACACGGAAAATTTTGCCGCAGGAAAGCTACGTTATCGGAGGAGCCAGTGTAGGCACCAGAGCACTTGCCCTCACCCGTAGTGTGGACGCTGCACTTATCGCCGACCTAAACAGACAAGTCAGCGTTGCCAATAATTATAATGTCAGCCAGAAATATCTGGACCGAATTCAGGCCTTTCACGGGTCTTCGGATTCCGGACAGGCTCTTTCTGCCTGCATCTCCGACCTTTCCAACACCTTCACACAACTCTCCATATCGCCGGACGATCAAAACTTGCTGAACCGAGTCATCTCTACGGCCATGCAAACCACCAAAAAACTCAACGATTTCTCGAATCTACTGACGAATCTGCGAACCCAGTCGGAAACCGAAATCACTGCCGCAGTTGCTGATATAAATCGATCCTTAGACATGATCGCCAACCTGAACGCGGAAATCCAGAAGAATTCCAACTCCGGTCGAAGCACCGCAGAACTTGAAGATCAGCGTGATGAGGCCATCAAAACGGTAGCCAAATACCTCCAGATAACAACGTTTTCACAAAACAATCAAATCATCGTAATCACGAAACAAGGACAAACACTGGCCGACAACACAGCACGCCACCTATACTTTCAGTCTGGCACAATGTTGCCAACCAGTTGCTATCCCGGCGGAGGACTTACTGGTTTGATGGTTGAAAGTTCTACTGGCGAGGATATCACTCAAACAGACCTTGGCGGACAACTTGGTGCCCTGTTTGACCTGCGTGATACGAGCCTTCCCCAGTATATGGCGCAACTGGATGAATTTTCGCAAAAACTCGC
>JAGLRU010000300.1 GCA_023136145.1 Alphaproteobacteria bacterium | reverse complement strand
AGGGTTAGGTCATTAGCCGCGGTTATAGCTCCATCTGATGTGTAGGTGCTTCCTGATGAATTAAGTGTAAGATTATGATATGAAGAGAGTGATGAGAGCAGGTTTGTTGTTACTCCTGTTCCAGCATTATAGGTTATTGTTCCTCCTGAATTAGTCCATGTTCCGGCGTTTTTTACTATGTCGGTTGTTGTATTGTCTGATTCTATTTCTAAGGCGCCGCTTGATATTGTTACAGTGTCACCTGAGGCATCTCCGAAGGTTACTATACCTGTTCCTGTTTTTAATGTTCCTCCGTTTATTGCGGTATTGCCGTTTATTGATAATGTTTGGTCGTTTGTATCTAATGTGCCGTTTGTTAGCGTGAGATTGCCCGACAGTGTAAGGGTATCCTGTAACTGGAATGTCGCGCCTCCTCCTCCATCGTTTATTGTAAGGTTGTTTAGGGTTTCGCTGTCTGTTGTGAGGGTCTTTGTTCCGCTTGAGGCATTCATCACTACGGTTGAGATGCTTTCCCCTATTGTTCCGTTAGTGAAATCTATTGAGCCTCCTACTGTAAATGTGATAGTGTTTAAATCAAGTGTAGCGTCTATGTCTACATTATTTACCACCGTTAGATTACTGTTGCAGGTAAGGGTTCTGCCACTGGCTAAGATAAGAGAACCTATGGTATACACGTCACTCAGCGTTGGTTCATTGGTTACACCTGAAAGAGGTATCACCACATCATCCAGTTCAATAGGTTGCCTGTCTAAATCCCAGTTAGCCGCGGTATTCCAGTCTGTTGATGCTGAACCATCCCAGGTTATAGTAGCTCCTGTAAATACCCAATTTGTGTTGTTCTCGCCATCTATTGAGTTCGCCGCGTACATTGTTTTTCCGCCTGAGGCGTCTGAATAGCTTACGGTTATGTAATCCATATCGTATATTCCGTTCATTACTAAATTCCAGGCAGAGGCGGCGGTGGAGCTAAGCGTTATGAGATTTCCGGATTGGCCTGTTAATGTAAGGGTGCCTGTTACGGTTTTTGTTGAACCGGATTCGAATTGGAGTTCTTTTCCCGCGGTGGTACAGATAAGGTTATAAAATGTTACGTTACCATAGATATGGGATACCTGGCTGTTGTCGGCGAAGGTTACTGTTTGACTTGAATGGGTGAAGGTTCCGCTTGAATTGGTGAAATTACCGTGGATTATAAGATTGTATCCATTCGCATCGAGTTTGCCGCTATTTTGGATAGTTACATTATTAAATGTCCAGTCGGTTGTGAAAAGAGGGGTTCTTTTTCCGCTTTTACTATTGTTATTGACTATAAGGTCTCCGTAGGTTTTCGAAGAGGTTTTTTTATAGATAGTTCCCGCGCCTCCGGTGTAAGCTGTATGTCCACTTCTGACTCCACCATAAGCCTGATAAGTTACCGTTGAATTATCAGTGGTATAGTACATGGCTATTCTTCCACCTCCACCTCCGCCTCCATCATAGCCGGTTCCTCCATTGGCACTGATTGTTCCCGCTCCGTCAAGAGCGCCGGTTGTAATATATACACTTCCTCCTGAACCTCCACCATCATCATTGCTACCGTTTCCGCCATTCGCGTAAATGGTTCCGGCTACAGTGGTAGTTCCTGTAACAGTCAATTTGACAGCGCCTCCGCCCCTTCCACCCGTATTAGCACCATCAGTTCCTCCCCCGCTTCCAATATCAGTTGGGGCGGTTATGGAGCCGTAGGCGGAACCGCCGGCAGCATAACCGTCTCCTCCATCACCACCATATCCGGCGCCACCTGAAAAATCACCATGGTCCCCCCCGTCTCCGGGTCCTGCTGAAGACTGGTAGCCTCGGGAGCTTACGTTGATGGTGCCGCCGGAGGCTATATTGAAGTTAGCGGCTGTGATGTCAATTACGTATTGCTGGATAGTTGTATTGTATTCATGCGTTAATGTTCCTGTTGTTCCGATGTTAAAATCACCCGCCGTGGTAATGGCTTGTCTTGTTTCCATCCATCCGTTAATGGTACAACTGCTGTGGGTTCTTGATGTGTAAGCGTAAAGCCTTGATGTCGCGGGAACAAGAAGGGCTCCTCCTCCGCTTAATAGGTCGAATGTTCCGCCGATATCGGTTATTATTCCTTTGGTTGACCAGTCAAGGGTAGTATAAGTAATATTTGCCGAAGAGCGTGTTTCCAGATTACCGTAGTTTTTGATAGTGATCGTATCAA
>JAGLRU010000030.1 GCA_023136145.1 Alphaproteobacteria bacterium | reverse complement strand
TATCAATAATACTTGGATGTTATATACATAATCGTCATAAACGAACTAAACGAATGAGTCGGAACTCTTGCTTTCTTCTCAAAGACATGACAACATCTCTGGAATATATATAGTCGTTTAGCTTTATTTTCTGACAAGGAACAAACGACGACGAGTAGACTAACTACTTTAGACGTGTAGTGACGATGTCAGAAAGTAAATGAAAATGACTATAATATATCAGGAAAGGATGTGAAGGTTAAATGGAAGAATTCCATGACATTTCCTACCTGAAAGAAATCGTTATTATTCTGGCAGCCGCCGGTGTGATTGTTCCTCTTTTTATCCGTATGCGTATTAGTCCGGTGCTGGGATATCTTATTGCGGGATTTATTGTTGGGCCTTACGGGCTTGGGACACTTCTGGCATCGCATACGGGTATTATCAAATATTTTGTTATCTGCAATCCAAAGCAGGTGGCAGAGCTGGCGCATTTCGGTGTGGTTTTTCTTATGTTTATGATCGGGCTTGAGCTGTCGCCACGGCGATTGTGGGATTTGCGCAAACTGGTGTTCGGTCTTGGGTTGTTACAGGTACTGCTGACTGTTACTTTTATCGGATTCGTTATATGGATTTTTGGTCACGGCGCGGTAGCTTCAATTATTCTGGCGTCTGCTTTTGCTCTTTCCTCAACTGCTCTTGTTATGCAGATTTTAATGACGCGCCGTAAGCTGGCGACTCCTTTGGGACGTGCTTGTTTTTCTATTTTGTTGTTTCAGGATTTGGCGGTTGTTCCAATCCTTATTCTTCTTGGCGTATTTGGAGTTGGTGCGGTTGGGGGAGCCGGTGCGGCGGTTTTGATAGCTTTTGGCAAGGCGGTGGGCGTTATTATTTTTATTCTGGTTGTAGGGCATTTTACCTTGCGTCCGTTGTTTCGTATGGCGGGAGCGGCGGCGGGTGCAGAGCCTTTTATGGCGATTACACTTCTGACGGTGATTGTGACGGCGGCTGTAACAGGGATGGCAGGTCTTTCGATGGCTTTGGGTGCTTTTCTGGCAGGGCTGCTTCTTGCCGAGACGGAATACCGGCATGCCATAGAGGTGAATATAGAGCCGTTCAAGGGTTTGCTTCTGGGGCTTTTCTTTATGACTGTCGGTATGGAGCTGGACCC
>JAGLRU010000003.1 GCA_023136145.1 Alphaproteobacteria bacterium | reverse complement strand
ATTGCAGTCATAATTTACCTCTTTTAAGCGTTGAAATGATGGCGTGAGAATAGCTTGATTTGTTGATAGTGGCAATCCCATAGCAGAATCTAAAATTTTCCATACTGTTATTCTTGTGAAAGTAGGAACATGGTTGGTGCTAAATCTTTTCTTTTATAACGCTGCCTGTCCCGAATTGACGCAGCATAAGATCAAGTGCGGCACGGTGAAATTGCGGACCACCTGAGGAAAAGCAGTATTCTGCCAGAACGAACGGTCTGATTTCCGCATCCCATAGAGCGAAGACGGCGGCCATGACGCAAGCATCCGTATCAACGCCGCAGATGCCGACGTTTTTGTATTTGCCGAGTTCGATCAGCAAGTCGTCCGGCGGCGCGTAGCCGTAATGGTTGTAGACTGCGCTGCCCTCGACGTAGACTTCCGGGACTATGTTTGCCTGCTCGCTCGTCATAAATTCGTGCCAGTCGAGATACCGCGTGAAGGAACTGCCGGGGTAATTTTTGTATTTTAGGTAGTAAAGATTCTCACATGGCCATTTGCGGACGAGTTCCACAAGGGAAGGGACGATCTTTTCGACTCCGTTGCATATAAAACCATATTGGATGTCGATGATGAGGAGGGCTTCTGGTTTCATGCGCTTTCTTGTTTTTCTGCATAAGCTTGTGTTTTGATTACATGGTCGATGGAAAGGAGTTGCTCAAGCAGTTCCGGCATGTCTTTCAAGCGCATCATGTTTGGTCCATCGGAGGGAGCTTTATCTGGGTTCTGGTGAGTTTCAATGAAAATGGCAGCTACGCCAACGGCGATGGCGGCGCGGGCGAGGGCAGGAACCATGCTGCGGTCTCCATCGGTGGCTGTTCCGGTGCCGCCCGGCTGCTGCACGGAGTGGGTAGCATCGAATACAACGGGATGTCCGGTATCCGCCATAATAGGTAGGGCACGCATATCGTTGACAAGATTGTTATAGCCGAAGGTTACGCCACGCTCGCAGAGCATCACGTTAGGATTGCCGTTTTCGGTGATCTTGAGCGCGACGTTTTTCATGTCCCAGGGCGCAAGAAACTGGCCTTTTTTCACGTTGACGATTTTTCCAGTTATGGCGGCTGCGATCAGCAGATCTGTTTGTCGGCAGAGGAATGCCGGAATTTGCAGGACATCAACGGCATCTGCGACTTCCGCACACTGTTCTGGCGCATGGACATCGGTGATAATGGGTAGGATCATTTCTCTGCGGAGGTCGTCAAAAACTGTCAGACCTTTTTCAATGCCCATGCCACGTCCTGCTTTCAGAGAAGTTCTGTTGGCTTTATCGAAGGAGGATTTATAGATAAGCGGTATATCGAGTTTTTGTGTCATCTCTTTTAATGCGCCTGCCATGTCGAAAGCGTGGCCTCTGCTTTCCAGCACACAAGGCCCTGCTATCAGGACAAACGGCAGGTTGTTGCCGATCTTGAAATTGTGCAGAGGAATTTGGTGAGGGACGGTCATGATCTTTAATCCTTTTTATCAGAAATTTATGAACGAGAATCTAGCACCTGACAGCTATACATTAATATATTATTGTATGGCTATCTGGAGCATAAATCATTTTTTTTTTGTAAATGCTTTTTTTAAAACAATATGCGAGCTTCCAAGCCGTATTGAAGTCTCTCATTGTAAGGTTCATAATACGCCCAAGGTGGCAATACTTCAATTTCTGAGTCTCTCACATTCCAATAGCGGAAGAAGGGGCCAAACTCTATTGTCTGGGCTTTTGTAGGTATTCCGATCATCATTTCACCACGTATCCCATATCCACTAAATGCACTCTGCTTATTAACCACATTCGGACCGCCACCGTTAGTCAGCCTTGAATTAACTTGTCCAAAAAGCAATGGATCAACTTCAAGAGTGCTGGAAATCGTCCACCATCCCAATAAGGAACGCCATGTTGCTCCGATAGGGAGATAAAGCTGGTCAATACGACGATCATAAGCCCAAAATCCAAGATCAGTGACAAGCCCTTTGCCCTGCATACGGTAAATGCGAGTTCCTAAGCCGATATAGGGACTGATCCAGCCATTTTCTAAAGGGAAATCCTTGCCGTACGTCAGCCGTATATCTCCTTCATACTCAGGTATGCCGTTCAGGATACCGGATGGAGAGTCGTATGAAGCCTCGCCACGCGCTATTTTGCCCTCAACCGTCCAGAAATAATGTGCGTTGTCTCGATTTGTATATGATGCCGTTGCTCCATAAAAATCCGTACTTGTCTTCACATTCAGATCAGGTTCGTCATAGGTATCACGATAAGCCTGTATGCCAATGCTAAACTGTTCTCCCGGTTTCACGAGTGCTTTCAGACGTGCTTGGCGTGCAGCCGCATCAGTCGCTTGTTTTTCCTCTATGGTCATGCCAGTTTTTCGTATTGACTTTATTTCTTGATAATTGTTTTCAGCTTTCATTAATGTCTGGTGACGAACATAATTCTTGCGTGCCCATCCTTGAGAAAGCATACAGCCTTCGAAATCGTGAAAATCTGTATGAGATATTTTTTTTGCACCGATGCGCGTTGGTGTATCGTAATAAGTAAGCGTGCTTGCGAGTCCTGATTTGACAGATGTATCTGGTGGCATTGTTTCGCGTAGTGCGTCGATTTTTACTAGTTTTTTCATTGCGTTGGTGCAAATGGCAATATCTTGATCCAGACGTGCAACTGCTCTTGGACCTGTTAAATAAAGCGCGGAATTATCATCAACGCGCTTCCAATAGTTTTTGCGCATCGGAGAACAGGCAGTTGCGATAATGACTAGCCCAAGAACTAAAATAGATATAAGTTTAAATTTCATTTTAAACCTTTGTATTTGTAAATTGTTCTAGCTTAAGATAATTTATGATTGCATAAATAAGATTATCTTGACAAGGTAAAGTTTTATAAAGCGTAGTTTACTGAATTGGGGTTAATATGAGAAACAAAGCAAAGCTGAAAGGTGCTTTTGACTTATTATTTCTTTTTGGTCGAGGAATTCATTCTTTTTCAGGAACGAAACGGGATGCGATTCGTTCCCTTACCATTCCATTTGTTCTTTTTCCGGTAACATTATTTTTTAGTGTTTTTTATCCGCCGAAGGGGATGGAGACAGGATATTCCGACAGCCAGATTTTGACGATTGTTTTCTTGCAAGTTGTACTTTCTTTTGTATTTTCCATGGCTGCGGTTTTTTTGTTGGCTCGCTCGTTCAAGAAGCCTGATAAATTTTGGCTGTTTCTGGAAGCGATCAATTGGACAGGTTTGGCGATTTTCCTAGTGACTCTTCCGCTTGTGAATGCTGCTGTTTTTAATTGGATTCCGCGCGAGGAAATGGATCGTATTTTTGTTATCGCACAATGCTTTTTTTATGTGGTGACGGCATGTATCATTTTTCGTGCATTTCAACTGAACTGGCAGCTTTCAGGGTTTATGGCGATTGTAATTCTGTTTATCGATCAGACGATACTGGACGTTCTTTTTATGCTACAGGGCGTTCCTAAACCTTGGTGATAGTTTAAATTTCATTTTAACCCTTTGTATTTATGCTTTAATTCAAAGTTGCTTATGATTGCGTAAATAAGCGCATATTGACAAAGTGAAATTTTACAAACTTTAATTTACAGAATTGAGGCTAATGTGAGAAACAAAACAAAGCTAAAAGGTGCCTTTGATCTTTTCTTTCTTTTCGGACGTGGAATTCATGCTTTTTCAGGATCGAAACGGGATGCAATTTTTTCTCTTGTAATACCTTGTGTGGTTTTTTCAATTACATTGTTATTTAGTGCATTTCATCTGCCAAAGGTTATGGAGGAAGGATATTCCAATAGCCAGATTTTGACGACTATTTTTTTGCATTTCATAATTTCTTTTGTATTTTCCTTAGTTATAATATTCCTGCTGGTAAGTGTTTTTAAAAAGTCGGACAAATTCTGGCTGTTTCTGGAAGCTTATAATTGGACTGGTTTGGTGATTTTTCTTGCTACTATTCCGCTTGCGCAGGTTGCTTTTTTTAACTGGCTTCCGCGTGAGGAAATGGATGGTATTTTCGTTATCGCACAATTCTTTTTTTACTTGGTGACGGCAAGCATCATTTTTCATTCCTTTCAACTGAACTGGCAGCTTTCAGGGTTTATGGCGATTGCAATTCTGTTTGTTTATCAGACGATGTGGGACATCCTTTTTATGTTGCAGGGCATTCCCAAACCTTATAGTCATTACCAAATTTATTGAGAGATTTTTCTTTTTCCAGATTCTCCACTTGTGGGCGGAGAATCTTCCTTTCCACACTTGAAGAAGTTTATCAGCAATGCCACAACATTGTTATCCTCGGAGGGCGGTACTGGTTCGATCCCTGTGATCCAGTTGAAAATATCTGGATCGCTGTTTATAAGAAATCGGTCATAATCTGCTAGTTGTTTTGCATCAAACTTTGGAATATGCATATCAGCAAATTTTCCGAGCAGAACGTCAATTTCTCGCGTGCCACGATGCCAGCTTCGGAAAATAAGCCGTTTTCGCTTTGTAGATATATTGTCTTCGGGTGTTATTTGTGACACGATAAGTCTATTACTTTCTCAAAGGAGTACAGCTTATGGCATTGAAAAATTTCATCAAGGAAAATATTGTTCTGGTTATGGGGCTGACTTTGCCAGTTCTGCTGGTGGCGATGTTTTTCTTCGCTGTCGTTCTGCCGAGAACTATGGCTGTTCCGCCGCAGTATAAGATGTTGTTTACGACGACTCGTTACAATTACAATAACCCACCTCCATATAATGTCGATTTCTTCGTAAAGGATGGGATGCTTAAGGCGCGTGTTTCTAAAAATGTTCGGAAAGATGGGCATAGTGGATACGATAATCACAACTGGAAAAAGTTGATGTCTTATGACGGTAAAACCCAGAGTGTCCGTGAAATGCCGTATGACCTATCGAAAATGAGCAATGTTGTTGATGGATCGGAAGTGGTTTTCGATGAGTTTAAAAATATAAAAATAGACAGTTCTACAAAAGCACCGGACGGCTATGAATTTAACAATTCCGGATACCATTCAGGTGGAATGCCAATGGTGATGTTTTATGGCGGATCTGGCAGAAGTTCCCATCGCGTAATAAAGGGGGCTGTCTCTTTTAAAATTCCGAATAATGGTGGCAATGGTTATTATTCACATAATACTCAGTTTATTGGATGGATTATTCAGAAATAAAGGATTTCACTATGTCTTATAAGGATGATGCGTTGAAGGAAATTGTTTCCATCGCTAAACGTAACAATATTGTACTTTCGGATATTACTGGAGCTATGACGGATGCATCTTCGCAAGTTGCGAAAGAATCTTCCAGTGTCTTGTCGAAACTGTTCGGTTATATTGGTGGCATCCTTGTGTTTGCAGGTATGAGTGTTTTTCTTTCTATGTACTGGGACGACTTCGGTTCTGCTGCCCGTGTGATCGTAACTCTAGGCACAGGATTTATTCTGTTCCTGATGGGGATAGTTAGCATTTCTGACAAAAAATATGAGCGTGCGACTACACCTTTATTTCTGATGTCTGCATTGCTACAACCTGTTGGCATATTCGTTATGCTTGATGAATATTCGTCCGGCGGTGATTGGCATCATGCCGTACTTTATATGGCGACCTTTATGATAATACAGCAAGGCGCGACCTTTTTGGCGAAACAGCGCACGGTTCTTGCCTTTACCTCCATCCTGTTTGGCTGTTTTTTCTTTAGCACACTTTTCGACATGTGGGATATTGACGGGAATCTGATCGGCAGCGTTATCGGAACGTCGCTTATGTGCATCGCTTATGCGGCGAACAATTCACGTCATGCGATTCTTTC
>JAGLRU010000299.1 GCA_023136145.1 Alphaproteobacteria bacterium | reverse complement strand
GTTTATCTAGATTTTATAAAACCGTGATATATTAGACCGGACTTGCTCAGGAGTTTAGTATCTTTCTTTAGTTTGTGTAAACGATTAAACATAATATTTTCTCGATAGGTCATTTTCTGGATCAAGCTTCACCAAACGGTAAAAATATTTATGTCTAATTATTTCCTCTGGACTTGTCAATAAACTATTATATTATCTTTCTTATTCTCCCTAATCGATTGAAGTCTATCTCAATCGTTGCTGTTTTGAAAAAAATAGCGCGGGCATAGAATTTTTTAAAAGGAGACAAAATTATGACATTCCCATTGATGCCAAAAGCAACAGCAGCATGGCTTGTGGATAACACCGCACTAACCTTTGACCAAATTGCCGAATTCTGCGGCCTTCACCCGCTGGAAGTACAAGCACTAGCTGATGGCGATGTAAATTCTGGAATTATGGGCACCAGCCCGATCCTGAGTGGCGAACTTACTACGGAAGAACTCGCCCGCTGCGAAAAGAACACCAACGCCAAGCTCAAAATGTGCAAAACAGACTTGCCAAAACCACGCGCCCGCTCCAAAGGGCCGCGCTACACTCCAGTGACCAAACGCGCCGAAAAACCGGGTGCCGTCTTATTTCTGATAAAAAAGTATCCAGAACTGGCAGATGTGCAAGTCGCACGGCTAGTTGGCTCTACTAAGCCAACTGTTGATGCAATTCGCAACAAAACGCACGCCTCCTCCTCATCGCTAAAGCCGGTCGATCCGATATCCATCGGCCTATGCACAAACGACGAAATTAATAAAGCAATCAAAAAAGCTCAACGACGCACCGAACGGTTATCTAAAACCACCGAAACCGTTACTCCAGAACCGGAGCAGAACAAGGATGAAACGCCGCCGCAAACAGCTTCTGCTTAAAGCACGCCCAGTTCTATCAGCTTTTCCTTCAGCATAAGCAAATCTGCCCATGCCAGTTTTTTCTGTGAGGGAGATCCCATCAGATAGGCCGGAGTCAACATCGCCAGAGATGGAATAGTTCGTTTCAGCTCCTCTGACGTATAGTCCATCCATTTACCACGAAGGCGCAGAATGCTCTTACTAGTCAGCAAAAGTGCCTTTGCCGCACCGCCACCAACGCAAATAAGAACCTCTGGATTTACCAGCTCGATATGACGCTGAATAAACGGGAGGCTCAAAGCCACTTCCGTATCCGACAGAACGCGATTGCCCGGTGGTCGCCAATTGATAACAGTAGTAATATAAACATCGCTGTCACGGTTCAATCCTATCGCAGCCAACATCTTGTCCAACAGTTCCCCTTGTGCCCCCGCGAAAGGACGTCCTGCTCGGTCTTCCTCCGTACCCGGAGCCTCCCCAACCAGCATTACTTTGGCAGTAGGCGTACCATCGGAAAAAACAATCTGTGTTGCGGTTCGTTTCAGAGACAATCCCTGAAAATTTTCCAGCACTGCCTTAAGTTCTTCAAGTGTTTTCGCCCCAGATGCCAGAAGTGTCGCTTCCTTCAGGGACTCGACAGTACCACTTACAGGCGATGGTGCTTCGGAAGTGGCAGAAAGTGGCGCAGCCTTTTCCGAAATATGTTTTCGTTGCTGTCTTCTGTCTGGCGAAGTCTCTCCAATCGCCTCATTTACTCCTATATCTGCGTACCATTGCAGCAACTGCGCCGGATTCAACCCCGCTTCCATGTACTTTCCTCAAATTATCCTGTTATCCTCTTAAAAACTTCTACACTGGTTTGGAAGTGAAGGAAAGTACAGAAAGACGCACTACTGACCATTCCACAAAGCTAGGACGAACCGAATTTTTCAAACATGCAGGAGAATACATTGAAAATTGCAGTTTTAAATGAATGTTTTTTATCGAAAGCCAATATTTCTTATTTGAAATCAATCGGCGATATCGAAATTTTCGATGACACAACAAATGAGGAAAAAGCAATAACCCGAATAACGGGAAAAGATATTGTTTTTGCCGATATGTATGAATGCCCCCTCAATAAAAACACTTTATCTCACGCCAATAATCTTAAATTGCTTTGCCTCAATACAACAGGCTATGACCAGATAGATGCTGATACTATATCCAGATATAATATCAAAGTTGCCAATACTCCCAGCTATTCAACCGAAGCCGTCGCTGAACATACTTTCGCGCTTCTGTTATCACTTAGCCACCACATCGTAAAATCCAATACGGCTGTCAGGGAAAAACCTTTTCAAATTAATCCTGCTGATAAAAGACATTACGATTATCTTGGCTTTAACCTGCATGGAAAAACTATTGGTATCATTGGTCTGGGAGCTATAGGCTGCCATGTTGCAAAAATAGCAAATGGTTTTGGTATGAAAGTACTCGGATATAATCGAAACCAAAAATCAATAAGCAATATTACGAATGTTAAACTAAACAATCTTTTCAAAAGCGCGGATATTATTACGCTACACACACCCTTAAACAAAGAATCCGAGAATATAATCAACACACACAGCATAGAAAAAATGAAGCAGGACGTTTTGATTATTAACACCTCCAGAGCCGGCTGCATTGCATCAAAAGATTTGGCTCAGGCTTTGACAGATGGAAAAGTTCTTGGTGCAGGTCTTGATGTACTTGATAACTGGGAACAAACCCCATTATTAAGAGCACCTCGTACAATTATTACCCCGCATTCTGCATGGTTCACAAAAGAATCTCTAGCGAGAGTCGGCGACATCATGACTGAAAATGTAAGAGCTTTTATTAATAAACAGCCACGTAATATTGTTAACTGAATGCTACATCTAAAAACCAACGCTTCAGTCGAGCCTCACTTCTCGCAATATTCCGCAACATAGCGGTCAAGAAGACGAACACCGAATCCGCTCGCCCCTTTCGGAACGCTCGTACGCTCCTTATTCACCCACGCCATACCGGCAATGTCCAGATGCGCCCAAGTAACTCCTTTCTGGATAAATCGCTTCAGAAAATGCGCAGCAGTCGAACTGCCCGCCTCACGACCACCACCGATATTCTTCATATCGGCAACTGTTGAATCGATAGCTTTGTCCCACACTTCGTTCAGTGGCATCTGCCACAGCTCTTCACCAACTTCCTTGCCCGCGCTTATAAGATGCAGTGGCAATTGCTCATCGTTGGAGAACATTCCAGCATATTCACTCCCCAATGCAATTACGATGGAACCCGTCAGAGTCGCCAGATCAACGATATGTGAAGGCTTGAATTTTTCCTGCACATACCACAGCGCGTCACAGAGAACCATGCGACCTTCTGCATCGGTATTGTGTATTTCTACCGTCTGGCCAGACATGGTCTTAACGATATCACCCGGACGGGCAGCAGACCCTGAGGGCATATTTTCTGCCAAAGCCACAATACCGATAACGTTCGCCTTCGCCCGCCGCGCAGCCAGAACTTTCATCAACCCCGTAACAACAGCGGCTCCCGCCATATCGTATTTCATCTTTTCCATGCCCGCTCCCGGCTTTAGAGAGATTCCGCCTGTGTCAAACGTCACACCCTTGCCAACGAACGCGATGTTTTTCTGGTTTTTCTTCCCGCCCCTATACTGCATGGTGACCAATTTCTCCTCACGCACACTACCCTGACCAACAGACAACAACGCACCCATACCAAGTTTTTTGAGGTCTTTCCGATTCAAAATCTTCACCTCGATCCCCAGCGGAGATAACTCGCGTCGGATAATGTCAGCGAAACTTTTGGGATAGAGAATGTTCGGAGCCTCCGAAACTAGATCACGCGTTAGAAACACTGCATCCGTAACCTTACGGGAAGTATCGAATTTCTTCCTCGCCGCCGGTGCCGATTTCACGATAAACCTAACTGATTTAAGAGTGGACTTCTTTTCTTTCAGCTTCTTCGTCATATATTTATCGAAACGATAGCTGTTCAGCAACATCCCCGTAGCCATACGGCTGACCGCCTCATCCTCAGCGATGTTCTTCAGCTTATCGCAGAAAATCACCTGAGCAGAAACTGCCTTGCGTGCATTTAGCTCCTTAACGAGCGCACTGCCGATTTTTTCAAAATCGTTTAATTTCAAATCCTGCAACTTCCCCAATCCAACAACTATGATATAAGACGTATTAGTTTCGGCTAGACCCGGAATCGCCAGAATCGCACCTTTCTTTCCCGAAAACGCCGCAGCCTGCATGGATCGTTTAACAGCAACTTTCATTTTTTTATCGAAGAAGTCCAACTTGCCGTCTTCCGCCACAAAAACAACGAAAGCATCTTGTTTATGGCCAGATTTCGCTTCAAATGTAATTTTCATGGATGTTCTTCCTTTATTTCAGAAATTGTTTTAGAAATTTTTCTAAGTTTTTTGTCAAGAGCACTTCTAATATGCCTGCCAACTTCTTCATAGATTTCAATCAAATCTTCATAAGTACCAGAACCACCAAGAAAATCCCAAAAATCCTTACCTATCAAAAGATCGTTCCCACAATCAAAGAATTTTAAACATGTCCATCTCTGATAAGGCTTTGGATGATATGGATTGTAATACATACCTAAATAAATTTTAACTTTCTTCTTTTCTCTGGCACACATAGCATAAATTTCCAGTAAATCTCGCTTTGCTGCGCGCATTTCATTTTTATTGGGTTTTGGTCCTTTTATTTCCAAATAAATTTCTTCTCCATTGTGACGTTCCAAATAAAGATCAACTGTCTGAATTCTCTTATCTGTACGCTCCCCTACTTGGCTCGCCACATATATTTCTTTAGCCTC
Organism: Alphaproteobacteria bacterium; assembly: GCA_023136145.1. Lineage (GTDB taxonomy): Bacteria > Pseudomonadota > Alphaproteobacteria > Micavibrionales > UBA2020 > PALSA-926. Next base: position 5,800 of record JAGLRU010000299.1, on the reverse strand, counting down.
CTTTTCATGATTGGGTTCTCTACTAACCCCATCCAATGTACTTATAATATTTTCAAAGACCGTCTGCGCCTCTTCCGTCACTTCCCCTTTGAGTTTTGACGCGCCTTGCAATTTTCGAGCAACCTTAAAATTCTCTTCAGAAATTATCCGAGCAATCGACTCATGCCAATTACCCAGTGCCGTTTCACATCCATGAATAAACCCCTTTACCAAATATCCTTCTTGCGTAAAAATAGCATATTGAAAAGGCTTTGAAGAATCATCTTCACTCAAATCATATTTTTCGATTTTTTTGAGAATTTTTGTCTCAAGAAAAATTTCTATTTTCTGTTTAAGACTCTTACTTAGTGCCACGATCATCAGCCTCCTTTAAATGAAAAATAATTTCAGAATAGGGAGATTTATCACGCTCAGTTCTATTTAAAACAGGTCTTTTAAACTGATTCATAATCACCATTCCAGCTTTTTCCGCTATTGCTGGGTAAAGGTTATACTTGTCATTGGCAACTAAAAAAACATCATATCCCACTGCAAGATATTTTTTGCAATTAAGAAGGACATCAGATATTCCATCAACATACGACTGTCGCGCAAGCACCCCTTGTCCTTTGTAAAGAGGGCCTATTTCATTTTCATCCCGACGCTCAAACCCAAAAAGATCATAAGCATAAGCGTGTTGTTCATGATAATCTATCTGGCCAACGTAAGGAGGGGAGCTAAAAATTCCACGAAACTTGTTTTTCTTCAAAACATTATATAACTCTGCGTTACGCTTCTTAACCTCTGTAAAAATATCCACCGTACGAGAGTCACGCGGAATAACGGCGAAATATCCATTTTGGCGCAAACAAGAAAATTCTCGCAATCTTGCAATCGTATCTTTAGCATAACGATCAAACCAACCTTTGATAGAAAATAACGGCTTACAGATTTTTTTATGCTTCCAACAATAATATGTCTCAATTTGTGGCTCTTTCAAAGTTGCCAAATCAGAATGTGTTGTTGCTCGACACGAACGAATTGTGCGACTTAAAATAACAGCCAGAATTTTTTTTGTTTTCGTATCTTTTGTCTTTTTAATCTGTTCAAAAACAAAATCTATTTCATCACGTACATTTTGAATGTACCACTTGTCCAGAAAATTATTAGCCTCTTTTTGTTTTAACGGAATATTATGCTTGTCTATCAAGGCATTATATTTTTTTAGAAACTGCGTCTCCCTTTTTGCCCCATAGGAACTTTCTTTTATTTCTTTATTTTCAATTTCAAATTTAAATTCGGGACTTGGGAAATATTTTTTATTAAATATTGCAATCTCTTCAGCCAGATTAGCTTCAAAGTCAGAAATTCGGTGGTCCGCTTCAAAGTCAATAAGAGCATTTCTAATTCTTTCTATTTCTGCCTCAAGAAGATCAAAATCATAACATTGTATTTTTGATTCCGTAATTATACAGTTGAAACTTGACACATCTACTCCAACCGAATGCATCCCCATTTCAAGTGCTTGAACAAGCATTGTCCCGGATCCGCAAAATGGATCGAGAAGGATGTCTCCAAATTCAAAATAGGTTTCTTTCTTAAAATCGTCTGTATGTGGACCAATAAAATATTCAACAAGCTGAGGTATAAATTTTCCTTTATAAGGATGAAGCCTGTGTACATGTTTAGTTGTATCTTTCTCTCGCAAATTATCAAAAGAAAGCATCCAGTTTAAATCATTACCCAAATGTTTTTTCCATGCAATTTCACGCTTACCACATCTAGAATCATAATATTGTTTTAAATCATTTACATTAATATGAACAAAATTTTCATTGTTTTGCTGTACACATTTTTTAATTTTTCCATATTGGATTAAGTAAGATATATTTGACTCACTGATATCTCTTTCCAAAAAGTCACTTGCCCATTTACTAGCTTCTTTGATGGAAAGAAGTGTAGATGTTTGTTTCATAAATTGATACTCCAGTTAGCTTGAGCAAAAAAGATTATGTTGTTTGTACAAAATTTTTGTAAGATTGTAAAGAACAAAAAGAGAACTTTTGAAATCAAATAGATGAATAGTCCTCTAAACAGATGTAACATAGCAAAATGCTGATGACACGCTATCTATTCAAAAATCTCCTAAACGCGACCATCTTCGTCGCGGTTACTTTGACGATTGTCGTCTTGTTGACACAATCTCTGAAACTTTTGGAACTGGTGGCCAACTCCGGTGCCCCGCTCGGCCTGTTTTTGCAACTTGTCGCGCTAACTATTCCTAAATTTCTGGAAATCATTTTACCACTATCGCTTGTAGTCGCTGTATTATTCACATACAACAGGCTTATTATGGACAATGAGTTAACCGTCATGCGAGCCAGTGGAGTGGATCAATACACCCTTGCCCGTCCGGCCATCATTCTCGCCGTTATCATCAGTCTGCTGCTGACAATCGTAACAACATGGATTTCCCCTGAGTGCTACGGACATGCGAAAGAGTTGCGGCGGACAATCAAAACACAGTATTCCGCCTTCCTGCTGCGTGAGGGAATCTTCAACACATTCAGCGACAAATTCACCGTTTATCTACGATCCAGAGAAAATAACGGCGATATGAGCGGATTGATGATTTACGATACCCGAGACAAAACAAAGCCACCTATCGCCATCATTGCCAAAAAAGGCCGCATCGTGATGGATGACGACCTTCCAACCATTGTAGTCTTCGATGGCATACGACAACAACTGGATCCCGGCAGCGGTGCCATCTCCAAATTACACTTCTCTCGCTACACCATTGAAATCAGAGGTCTGGAAGGCATCGCGCGAGAACACTGGCGGGGAGCGCGTGAACGTACGCTTGGAGAACTTCTCAATCCAGACCCAAACAGCGAACGCGACAAGGCCAGCCATGACCTGTTCCTGTCCGAAGCGAATCATAGGATCATCACGCCATGGAACTCCCTCGGATTCACCATGATCGCGCTTGTCACACTCCTGCTTGGCCCATTCAACCGCCGTGGCCAGAATGCGAAAGTGCTGGCCGCCATGATTCTCATCATCATTGTGCAAACGCTTAATCTATCCCTTGTCAATTTTTCCAAGAAATACATAGGTGCTGTTCCTTTTATTTATCTCAACACGCTTCTGCCAATCGTTCTCGGCTTCCTCTTTCTTCACAACATAGGAGAACAGAAACTGAAATCGATATTGCACCGATGGAATGCACTTTCCATCCGTAACAAAGGGGGACAGTCAGTATGATTACTGCCTCATCAACTCTGTTCCGCTATATCAGTCGCCAGTTTCTAATCAGCTTTATCGTGCTAATGACAGCTCTGCTCGGAATCCTGCTTATGTTCGACATCATCGACATGCTGCGCCGCGCCGCCTCCCACCCAAACGTGCCACTTGGACTAATATTATCTATGTCCCTGATGAAACTTCCAACTCTCGGACAAACCATTCTGCCGATAGGCATTTTATTTACCGCGATCCATACCTGCTGGAAACTCAACAAAACCAGCGAGATCGTAGTTATCCGCTCTTTCGGTCTTTCCGTCTGGCAATTTCTAAGCCCGATGCTGATATGCGCTATGCTGATCGGCATTTTCTCCACTACCGTCATCAATCCAATTTCATCCATTTTCCTGAGCAAACACAACCAACTGGACAATCTACACTTTCAGGGTGCGCGGGATCCGGTTGCCGTTTCCAAAACTGGAATTTGGCTGCGTCAGCCCTCGGAACAAGGCTATGCCCTAATCCATTCCGAAAGCTTTGATAAAAAACAATGGCAACTAAAAAATGTTACCATTCTCTTTTTCGATGATGAGGATACATTCCTTCGCAGGATGGATAGCCCCGTTACCTATCTAAGAGATGGACACTGGGAAATCCAGCATCCACTGATAAACGACAGGAACGGCTCTCGAAGTTTTGATATACAAAAACTTCAGACCAAACTGACCGCGCAGAAAATCGAAGAATCCTTTGCGGATCCCGAAACTATCTCATTCTGGAGCATACCGGAATACATTCACGTTATGGAAGAAACAGGGTTTCCGGCAACACGACTCTATGTTCACTTCCATACATTGCTGGCACAACCCTTCTTCTTCCTCGCCATGATCCTGCTAGCTGCGACATTTTCGTTACACCCGCCAAGATTCGGAGGGGGAGCCGCCATGATTGTGCTTGGCATCGCCACAGGATTCTTCATGTTCTTTATGGAGTCTATGCTTCAGGCGTTCGGAATCTCCCAAAAAATTCCCGTGCATCTTGCAGCATGGTCTCCATCTATCATCGGACTCCTGCTCGGTGTGACAGCTCTGTTGCATTTTGAAGACGGATGAAAAAAAAGATTAACGATTGAGTAATTCAAAAGAGTTACAGTATATTTGAGAAGCGATTAGTGAGAGGTTTTATGTTATGGCGAAGTCTGTCTTTGGAATAATTTCTGTTGTTCTTTGCCTGTTTCTGGTTCTGGGAACGGCTGCCTGCGCAAAGTCGCAGAAGCCGAACGTTGCCTATAAAACACAAGAAATCTCTGACCCAATCGAGCCTATCAACCGCTTCGTTTTTGGTTTTAACGATGCCCTCGACAAAGTTCTGATAACTCCCATTGCCAGAGGCTATAACGCAGTACTTCCTTCTTTTATACGCAATTCGATTCAGAACTTTATGCACAACCTGAAGTCGCCATTGATCATCGCCAATAACCTTCTGCAAGGTGATCTAGAAAATGCCGGAAATGCAACAGCCCGCTTTATCGTCAACAGCACCGTAGGTATCGCTGGTTTGGTGGACGTTGCGAAAGCACATGGCCTCCCATACAAAGGTGATGACTTCGGTCAAACGCTCGCCACATGGGGTGTTGGTGATGGATTTTACCTCGTCCTGCCAATTCTGGGGCCATCCTCTCTGCGAGATACTGTCGGCATTGCAACAGACTCTATTGCAGACCCTGTGCGCATCGTGACGTTAAACACCGATTATGAGTGGCTTTATTACGCGCGAAACGGTATCGAAGGACTGGACAACCGTTCCCGTATGATAAAAGCCGTCGATGATTTGCGTCGCAACAGTCTGGATTATTATGCAGCTGTCAGGAGCACCTACAGCCAGAAACGAGCAGCACTCACCCGCGATAAAAAGCAAGAAGCAACTACACAGGCTCTTGATTACAACAACTTTCAATAGAAAACAGCAGTATTATGTCCAAAAATTCGATCATTGAAAAACTCTCTCGCAGACTCATCTGTTTTATTATCATCATTTTTTCCATGATCCTGTCGATGGTAATCGGCCTTTCCGGTTTTTCCGAAGCCAGTGAAGAGAAGCTCAACCCTCCTTCACAATTCGTGCAAAAACTGGGCAATAACACCATGATGTCCCTAACCATAAAAAATGTCTCTAGGGAAATCCGCGAAAACCGCGTGCGCAAGATTTTGAGAAACAATTTCGACATACAGACCATAGGACGATTTGCTCTGGGAACCTACTGGAGAGAGGCAACGAAACCACAACGCAAAGAATACATGAGCCTCTTTGAAGAGATGATCGTGCAAACCTATACCACGAGATTCGAGGATTATTCTGGACAGATACTAAAAGTAACAGGAGAAACAAAAGCCGGAGACAGAGACTTTCTCGTCTTCAGTAAAATTCTTCAGGAAGACGGCCCACCCATCAATCTTGAATGGCGCGTTCGCAACAAAAATAACAAGTTGAAAATCATTGATGTGGTGGTCGAAGGTATCAGCATGAGCATTACCCAGCGTGCCGACTTTTCCTCCGTCATCCAACGCGGTGGAGG
>JAGLRU010000298.1 GCA_023136145.1 Alphaproteobacteria bacterium | reverse complement strand
ATCACGTTCACTTTTCCGCACATTGGTAATGTTGGCACAAACGACCAAGATAATGAATCAACCAAACCTTTCGTAAAAGGACTGATTCTCCGTAACGATATTACATCCCCATCCAGCCACCGATCAGAACAGCCGTTTATATCATGGCTGAAAGAACACAAGCTAACAGGCATCTGCGGGATTGATACACGGGCACTAACGCTGCACCTACGCAATTACGGAGCGCAAAACGGTGTGATTTGTTTTTCCTCCGAACGGAAATTCAATCAGAAAGAGCTTATCGTGCAGGCAAAAAACTGGCCAAGTATGTACGGGATCGACATCGCAAAAACCGTTTCTACCAAAAAAATCTATCAATGGCACGAACAACCATCCCAGATAAAAGGTCATGTCGTCGTTATTGACTACGGCGTTAAGCACAATATCTTGCACTGCCTTGCAGCAGAGGGTTTCAGATTGACTGTCGTTCCCTGCACCACGCCAGCTGATGAAATTCTAGCACTGCGTCCGGATGGGATATTTCTTTCCAACGGCCCCGGCGATCCGGCTGCTACCGGAGTTTACGCAGTTCCCACCATCCAGAAAATTCTGAAATCAGGACTGCCATTATTCGGAATCTGCCTTGGACATCAGCTTTTGGCACTGGCACTCGGCGGCAGTACAGCAAAACTTCCTTTCGGTCATCGCGGTGCCAACCATCCGGTCAAAAATCTGGAGACCGGAAAAATAGAAATTACCAGCCAGAATCACGGATTTCATGTTATCCCCGACAGCTTGCCGGATACCATCGAGATCACGCACACAAGCTTGTTTGACAACACGAACGAAGGTTTCCGCCTGAAGGAGCATCCGGTCTTTTCCGTGCAATATCATCCGGAAGCCTCGCCGGGACCGCAAGACAGCCGTCACCTTTTCGAGCAGTTCAGTCAATATATCGCGGACACATCAGGAACGACGATCCTATACGGATGATTACACAGATCTTCTGGATGTCATGGATTTTTAGAGGGAAGAAGCACACATGCCAAAACGCACAGATATAAAATCCATCGCCATCATCGGTGCTGGCCCCATCATTATCGGTCAGGCCTGCGAATTCGACTACTCTGGAACGCAGGCTTGCAAGGCTCTGAAGGATGAGGGATACCGAGTGATTCTCGTCAATTCGAACCCAGCTACCATTATGACCGATCCGGATTTCGCTGATGCAACATACATTGAACCTCTAACGCCGGAAATCGTTACGAAGATACTCGAAAAAGAAAAACCAGACGCACTCCTGCCAACGATGGGCGGACAGACTGCACTCAATATCGCGCTAGAACTCAGCACGGACGGCACGCTGGACAGGCTCGGTATTGAACTGATAGGCGCGAAAAAGGAAGCCATAGAGCTAGCAGAAGATCGCGAACTCTTCAGAAAAACCATGAAGAAAATCGGACTGGAATGTCCGAAGAGCAAAACGGCGAAAAGTCTTTCTGAGGCACTGGATGCCATGGAGATCACGGGTCTTCCCGCTATTATCCGTCCCTCCTTCACGCTCGGCGGCGCAGGAGGTGGGATCGCCTATAACCGCGACGAATTCGAAACCATCGTTAAATCCGGCCTGATGGCATCTCCTGTTAATCAGATTCTCATCGAAGAGTCCGTTATCGGCTGGAAAGAATATGAGATGGAGGTAATGCGCGACAATGCCGATAACTGCATCATCATCTGTTCCATCGAGAATATTGACCCAATGGGCATTCACACAGGAGACAGCGTCACAGTTGCGCCTGCGCTAACCCTCACTGACAAAGAATATCAGGTAATGAGAAACGCCTCGATAGCAGTCCTACGCGGGATTGGCGTCGAAACAGGCGGCTCCAACGTGCAGTTCGCAGTTAATCCCGCAAACGGCCAACTCCTCATCATCGAAATGAATCCGCGCGTCAGCCGTTCCTCCGCGCTGGCCTCAAAAGCTGTCGGATTCCCTATCGCGAAAGTTGCGGCGAAACTAGCTGTTGGATACACACTCGATGAATTGAAAAACGACATTACAGGCACCACACCCGCATCCTTCGAACCCTCCATCGATTACGTCGTAACGAAAATCCCGCGCTTCAATTTCGAGAAGTTTCCCGGTACCGAAGAACACTTAACAACATCCATGAAATCCGTTGGTGAGGTGATGGCGATAGGTCGCACTTTCGAAGAATCCTTGCAAAAAGCTCTCTGCTCATTAGAAACCGGACTGACTGGGTTGGAAGAAATGAATCTCGTACCAGAGGGCAAGGAATTTCATCCACAATATATTCTGGCAGCTTTGTCACAGCCACGCCCAGATCGTATTCTAGTGATAGCACAAGCACTGCGCCACGGATTTTCGATAGATGAAATATACAATGCCTGCAAATTCGACCGATGGTTTCTTGAGCGCATCAAAGCTCTCGTAGTTCATGAAAAAAATCTGAAGAAAAACGGCGTTCCGAAAACTTATCAGGATTGGATGGAAACCAAGCAACTTGGATTCTCAGATGCACGTATCGGAGAACTCACAAACAAAAACGAGCAAGACATCACCAAACGCCGACACAAAGCGAACGTAACCCCTATTTTCAAACGCGTGGATACCTGCGCTGGCGAATTTGCCTCAAACACAGCTTATATGTATTCGACGTATGAATATCCTTGTGTGA
>JAGLRU010000297.1 GCA_023136145.1 Alphaproteobacteria bacterium | reverse complement strand
ACAAATTATGTGGTTATTTCCAATAGCGGAGACATGGCTATTTCCGCGGCCAGCTGTAGAAGTTCAGCCGGAACAGCCGATGAAACCGCTGTAATCATAGACGGCTGGACTACTTCCTTTATGAACTATATTAAAATTTATACCGAAGCAGAGAACAGGCATAGCGGGATATGGAGCGATAGCGCTTATCGCCTGAGCAAAACTGCCGGGGCGAACGATACATACATATTGGACATAAAAGAAAATCATGTAAAAGTAGAAGGCCTGCAAATCAGCTTAACGAATTCCGGCGGCTACACAGGATGCAAAGTAGTTAACATTGACAGCCAGGTTACAGACTCAGAAATAAGTTTAAACAGTAATATAGTTAAAGGAACAATCAGTGAAGCGAATTCCGAAGGCACGGGTGTTTACGCCAATGGCGCGGACACCACTGCCAAAATCTACAATAATATTATCTATGATTTTGTAAACGGAGCAACTGCCAATACCGGAGGAATCACGACCGCCACCGGCGGAAGTTATTACCTGTACAACAATAGCTTAATAGACAACTATCTTGGCATTAATATCGGGGCGGGGACAGCAGTGGCTAAAAACAATATAGTCAAAGGCAGCGGCGACACTAACGCTTATATCGGAACATTTGCCTCAGGAACTGATTACAATGCCACGGATGGAACAGATGATATCGGGCAGGGCACAAATAACAAAACCGGGCAGGCCTTTTCTTTTGTAGATGAAGCCGGCGATGATTTCCACCTTGTCTTTACTGATGTTGGTGCTAAAAATTCAGGCATGGATTTATCCGCTGATGCCAATATAAGTTTTTCCGTTGACATAGAAAGCGAAATTCGCTCTGACACCTATGACATCGGCGCGGATGAGGAAATGACGGTTATCTGGGACGGATCAGAATCTTCAAATTGGGCAACAGGAGCTAACTGGGCCGGAGGAGCCGCGCCTACTCCGGATAGCGATGTTATCATAGACGGCAATTATACGAATGCGCCCACGCTTGATTTAACTTCCGGATTAACAACGATTAATTCTCTTTCTCTGGGAGCAAACAACGCTTCTGCGCTTACTTTATCTAATGGGAACTCAACCACAAACAAACTTGTGGTGACCGAAGATGTTGATATTGGAGCGAATGGAACTTTGACTCATACGGCGAATAGTACGGCTGAAACTCATACTATTAATTTGGAAGCGGGTAATTTTACCATGGCTGACGGCGGCACGATTAACGTAAACAACAAAGGGTACCAATCTTCCGAAGGACCAGGACAAGGAGGAGATTATTCAGGCG
>JAGLRU010000296.1 GCA_023136145.1 Alphaproteobacteria bacterium | reverse complement strand
TTCCGATATCTATCGGAGCGGTTATAGAGCCGTAAGCAGAACCGCCAGCGCCATGACCACTTGCACCGTCTCCACCATGTCCAGCGCCGCCTGAAAAATCACCACTATCTCCTCCTTGCCCTGGCCCCGTTGAAGTCTGATAGCCCTTGGAATTTATATTGATAGTCCCGCCGGAGGCGATAGCAAGGTTAGCAGCTTCCAAATTAAGAGTATGTGTTTGAGCCGTAGCATTAGTTGTATGCGTCAAAGTTCCGTTTGCTCCAATATCAACGTTTCCTGTCACAACAAGTTTATTGGTAGTTGAGTTTCCATTAGATAAAGTAAGCACAGAAGCGTTGTTTTCTCCCAGAGAAAAGCGTTTAATCGTTGTTGTTCCGGAAGTTAAATCAAGAGTAGGAGCGTTCGTATAATTTCCGTCTATAATAACTGTGTCTGCTAAAGTAGGCGCCAACCCTCCTAGCCAGTTGGCTCCCACGGCCCAATCAGTAGATTCCGACCCATCCCAGATAACATCCCCAACCGCGTCCGCGCCGATATCCCAAATCCCCAAGCGGGTATCTCCGTCTATGTCATCAGAAACACTTAAATCGGCATCACCGGATAGGTCTGTGCCTGAATCTCTGGCAGCAAGATCAGTCGAGCTAAGATGAAAGTCATCAATAGCTTCATTTACAAAAGAAAATATCTGCTCGGTTTTGTTGTTTGAACCCTGCCCAATATCATCTGTTCCGTCTGTGGCATTGTAATCAGTACCCACGGCAAACGTTCCGGTATAAGCGTTAGTATCACCGCTGCCTTTAACAATATTGTTTTTAGCCGCAGCTGTTCCCGCCCCGATATTAATGCCCAGATAGTTGTCTATTAAGCTATTGTTGTACAGGTAATATGTTCCGCCAGTAGCGGTTGTGATTCCCGCGGTATTGGCAGCTGCTCCGTTTACAAAATCATAAATAATATTGTTGTAGATTTTAGCCATGGTATCCGCGCCATTAGCGTAAACACCTGTAGCTTCGGAATTTGTTTCACTGATTATTCCTTTAAGGATATTGCTGTTTAAACTTATTTCTGAAGGCGCAACCTGGCTATCCATGTTCACTGCTTTGCATCCTGTGTGGCCGCCGGAATTAGTTAAGCTGATTTGCAGGCCTTCAACTTTTACATAATTTTCTTTAATGTCCAGCAAATGTGTATCATTAGCTTCTGCAGTTCCGCTCAGGCGATAGACACTGTTGTTCCATATCCCGCTATGCCTGTTCTCTGTTTCTGTATAGATTTTTATATAGTTCGTATTTAAAGTAGTCCAGCCGTCTATAATCACTGCTGTTGTGTCCGCTGTTCCTGCTGAACACCGGCAGGAAGCCGCGGAAATTGC
>JAGLRU010000295.1 GCA_023136145.1 Alphaproteobacteria bacterium | reverse complement strand
GCGCCTTTAGATAAATGGATGCTGCAGAACGGGTTTTCCATTGGAATGCCGAACAAGACACAGGTTTTTGATGATGTACGGATTGATCTGCGTGCTCATCCACATGCTTATGAAAGGCTGGTTGAATTACGCGGCGATAATGTTACTTTGATAAAGTACGGAAACCAGACAATGAAGCAATTTTTAACAAATATTGCCCTTGAAAAGTCTCCATACGGCAGGCATATGAAGTTTTTCAGGGCGTTTGGAAACAGCTTTGATGAGCAGCAAAACTTTATTCGGCAGGTGGTAAGTGATTATCAGACGGCAGCAAAAGAGCAGGTGCTTTCCGAATTCGGGACAGAGCTTGACGGGGAAATTGCTACTGGAAAACAAAACGCGGTTTTACTGAATGAAGCGCGGGAATCAATGCAACAATAGGAGGATAAAATGTTTAAACCCGTTCAAGAATATAAAATTGCAGTGACAGGCACGGCTTCGGCGGCTCTGGCGATACCGGAGATTGCATCGCTTTATGCAAGAGGATTTAAGCCGCAATTGCTGTTTTTTGCGAAAAGCTGCGATATTGTGAAAAAGACCGGAGAAGATCAGTTCGTTGTGGCTGCCACTGCTGCGGCGACAAGCACGCGGGCTGCAGGAAATAACATCATTCCGGAAGGCGCTGTAATGGGTGAAGGTGTCTTGCAGGATGTGACTCATATCAGCGCGATATCGGATGATGGTGCCAGTACCGGCACACTGTATGTAACAGTTGGCTACGGCGAGGAAATTTAAAATGTTGCGGGCTGTAGCAAGACCTCCGGCAGGTGAAGGTGAAGGCGATATGCTTAAGTCCGTATATGACACTAATGATGACGGCTCGGTTGATGAGGCTGATACGGCTGCCGCTCTCACGGGCACGCAGGCAACGGCTATAACAAACAATACAACTCATAGAGGGCTTACCAATAACCCTCATACTGTCACAGCTACGCAGGTTGGTCTTGGAAGTGCGGACGATACAGCCGATGCTGATAAGCCCGTTTCTACGGCTGCACAAACGGCTCTTGATTTAAAAGAAGATGCTGCTGATAAAAATGCGGTAAACGGTTATGCCGGACTTGATGCTTCGAGCAAGATTAATCCTGCTCAACTGCCTGCTCTTGCTATTTCAGAAACTTATGTGGTCAATACTGAGGTAGCTCAGCTTGCTTTAACGGTGCAAGAGGGTGATATTGCCGTCCGGTCAGATGAGAATAAAACCTATATCGCATTGAACGACACGAATGCAGATATGGGTGACTGGCAGGAGATGCTTTCCCCTACCGCCGCCGTTACCTCTGTTTTTGGGCGTTCCGGCGCGGTTACGGCGCAAGCTAATGATTATGACGCTACAGAAATTGAAAATTTTGATACAGAGGTTGGAAACCATACAGATGTTACAGCAAACACAGCGAAGGTTGGTATTACATCGGGTCAAGCGTCAGCGATAACAGCCAACACAGCAAAAACAGGCGTTACCACTGAAATATCAAACGTAGTTGAGGATACAACACCGGAACTTGGCGGGGATTTAGACCTTAACGAATTTTATTTAAAGCTGGTCATGTCTCCTGCCGCCGATCACAAAGGATCAGGTTTAATAGGCAGCGTCACAGTTGATGTGAATGCTTACGGGATTGGAGCGGCGTTATATATCGCAGCAGATGGGCATTATGAAGAAGCCGATGCGGACGCTGCTGCAACGATGCCGTGCGTGGCTATTGCTTTAGAAGCTGGAACAGGCACTAAGAAAGTTCTGTTTTTAGGTATTATGAAGGATGACTCATGGACATTTACTCCGGGCGGTGCGGTATATGTTTCTACAACTGCCGGAACACTTTCGACAACAGCGCCAACGGGAACAGGAAAACAGGTTCAAAAAGTGGGCACTGCAATCACAGCGGATATTGTTCTTTTCAACCCGTCACCAGATATAATTGAGTTAGCGTAATGAAAGAAGTCTTAACACAATTAAATCCCACGACTTGGGCGCAGGACATTGGCGATATAGATTTTGCTGTTGAGATCGGGGATGTGAAGTCAGATGAGTTTCGTTCGCAGGTTAAAATCCTTAGGTGGGACAACGAATGCAATTTCTCTGTTCGTCATATCGATGATGCGCCGGACGTGCCTGTTGTCACGGTTGAAAATGAGCAGATAAAAGCTATAAAGGCTAAAACCGAATGTCATTTTT
>JAGLRU010000294.1 GCA_023136145.1 Alphaproteobacteria bacterium | reverse complement strand
CAAGCTTGTTCGTGGTTGAGTTTCCGTTAGATAAAGTAAGCGTGGAAGCGTTATTGACTCCAAGAGAAAGAGAATTAATAGTTGTTGATCCGAAAGTCAGATCAAGAATAGGAGCATTCGTATAATTGCCGTCTATGCTAACATCACTATCTGAAGTAGGCGCGGTTCCTCCGGACCAGTTGGCTCCTGTTGCCCAATCAGAAGATTCTGATCCATCCCAGATAACCTTTCCACCCTCGTCCGCGCCGATATCCCAAGCCCCCAAGCGGATATTACCGTCTATGTCATCAGAAATACTTAGATTCACATCAGCGGATAGGTCCGTGCCTGAATTTCTGGCACTAGTATCAATTGCGGCAAGGTGAAAATCATCACCGGATTCATTTACAAATAAAAAGGTCTGCAAGATTTGATTATTTGAGCCCGACCCGATTTCATCTGTTATGTCCGTGGCATTGTAATCAGTTCCCACGGCAAAGGTTCCGATATAAGCGTTAACGTCGCCGCTGCCTTTGACAATATTGTTTTTAGCCGCGGCTGTTCCAGCTCCGATATTAATGCCCAGATAGTTGTCTATTAAGCTATTGTTGTACAGGTAATATGTTCCGCCAGTTGCAGTCACAATTCCCGCGGTATTAGCAGTTGTTCCGTTTACGAAATCATAGATAATATTGTTATAGATTTTAGCGATGATGTCCACGCCATTGGCGTAAATACCTGTAGCTTCGGAATTCACTTCGCTGATTACTCCTTTAATTATATTGCTGTTTAAACTTATTTCTGAAGATGCGACCTGGCTGTCAATATTCACAGCTTTGCACCCTGTGTAGCCCCCGGAATTGGTTAAGCTGATTTGCAAGCCTTCAACTTCTACATAATTTTCCTTGATATCCAATATGTATGTATCATTAGCCGCCACAGTTCCGCTCAAACGATATACACTCTCGCTCCATATCCCGCTATGCCTGTTCTCTGCTTCGGTATAGATTTTAATATAGTTCGTGTCTAAAGTAGTCCAGCCGTCTATGATCACTGCTGTTGTATCAGCTGTTCCGGCGGAAGACCGGCAGGAAGCCACGGAAATTGCCATATCTCCGGTGTTAGAAATAGTCACATAATTCGTATCCTGTATTTGATAAATCTGTTCCCCTGATTCAAAGGGGCCGCCGCTTACATTTTCCAAAAGAATTTGCGTACTTGTAGCATGAACAACATCAGCTGTAGCTCCGCTAGTCGTACCGGTTACACTGTTTGTATCAGCAATAATTCCCGTTATTCCGCTATGAGAAAAAACCAGGGTAGTAGCTGCGCTTAAATCAACCTGGTTATTGGATTCCCAGGAAGCTAGAGACGTATAGTCTGTCCCGGCTCCGCTATCTGGATCAACTATGCTGACAAACTCTGCCACACTAAAAGCAAGACAATTCCAATTAATGTTATTCAGAGTGTCCAAAGAGAGAAAAGCCATTATTGCCGTGCTATTGATATTATTTGAATCTTTTACATCAACATAATTCACGCCTCTTGTTCCTTGAGGGTCTATATTCCATTGAGTATCGTCTATTGTGCTTCTTAGGGTAATAAGGCTTCCGGACTGGCCGGTGAAAGTTAACGTTCCTATTATGGTTTGCGTTTTTGCGGCTTCAAATTGAAACGATTTTCCAGCTGTGGTACAGATGAAATTATTAAAAGTCGTATCTCCGTAGATGTGGGTAACTTGAGTATTATCAGCGAAAGTAACTGTCCTGTTGGAATGGGTGAATGTTCCTGTGTTATTAAAATCCGCGTTAATTGTAAGATTATACCCGTTAGCATCAAGCTTGCCCGCGCCTAAAATAGTGAGATTATCAAATATCCAGTCGCTGGTAAGCAGAGGAGTGCTTGCTCCGCTGTTGCTGTTATTGT
>JAGLRU010000293.1 GCA_023136145.1 Alphaproteobacteria bacterium | reverse complement strand
CAACGCTAGCAAAAATCACAGATTATCATTGTAAATCCGGCAAATTTGTTCACGGATATTTTAGGAATATCCGCATGTTACAACCCTCTGATATTGGTAATTGAGGCATGGGAAAAAGGGCAGCATGATCCTGAAAAACTGAAAGATGTCATTGCCTTTGCACAAGCTATTGCTCTACGGCTCTGTCCACCGCCAAAAAAAGCCGGAGAGAATATCTATTTTTATAACGGGCAAATGGAACTTATTACCTTCGCCATTTTATATCTGTGCACGTGTAATACTTCTAAGCAGGCAATATTGAGCAATGTTCTAGCCCTAATACAAAGCGATGCAAAAATGGAGGAAGCTCTTATTATTGCGTCGTGCTCTGATGTTCTCAAAGGCGATCTGGCACGTATGGCAGAAGAATTGCTTGATGTAAAACAAGCAAAAAATAATGATCACTGGCGTTCTTTCCGCAAAGGTGCCGTTCAAGCCCTAAATATTTTTTCTGCAAGCGGTCATTTAGCTGAAAACACAAGCAAATGCGATTTTCGTTTTCATGATTTAAAAAAGAAAAAGCTAACGATCTATCTGGTTGCCGATCCAAACCGCATGGAAATTTTTGCGCCATGGCTAAGCCTGTTAAGCTGGTGCTCTGTGCAAGAAATTGTTCTGTATGAAACAGAACAACCATATACGGAAGCTACAAAACCGGTTTTATTTTTGCTCGATGAAGCTTCTAATTTCAGGATAGACGGACTTATCTCCCGTCTTACAGAAGTACGTGAATACGGCATTCGGATGTGGTTCTTCTTGCAATCTCTTGCGGCGTTCAAAAAAGCTTATTCACAGGATGAACTGGACATATTGCTGGATCAGTGCGAATTCCAGCATTATCTGGGTGTTGCTTCACACAAAATGGCGGACTTGGTTACCAAAACCATCGGAAATCAAACTCTTGTTACCGAACAATTCCAGTTAGGACATACCCATTCTGATCTTGTCACCATAAATACCGGTGAAATGGCACAGTCTCTTATTACGTCCGACGAAATCCTGCGCAGCTCAAATAGTTTGTTATGCATTAACGGACAAGCGCCCATGGAAATACAGCCTGTGAGTTACGCTGAAATTATGCCTTGGAAAACATGGCAAGGGATCAACCCTTTCTTCGGAAAAAAATTCAAAGCCAAAACCCGTATCCGGCTCAAATA
>JAGLRU010000292.1 GCA_023136145.1 Alphaproteobacteria bacterium | reverse complement strand
ATACTGGAAATTAAGGTGGTGCTTATTGTAAGGCCACCTCACAATTTGCCGCGTGAAAGGAAAAAACATGAGCAAAATCATAGGTATAGACCTCGGAACTACTAATTCCTGCGTTTCTATTATGGACGGGGATAAAGCTAAGGTTATTGAAAATTCAGAGGGTGCACGAACGACACCTTCGATGGTCGCTTTTACGAAAGACGGGGAACGTCTTGTAGGGCAGCCTGCAAAGCGTCAGGCCGTGACCAACCCGGATAATACACTTTATGCTATTAAGCGTTTGATGGGTCGTCGATTTAATGATCCTGAAGTCAAAAAAATGCGCGAGAAATCTTCTTTCAAGATTATTGAAGGTGAGAATGGAGATGCGTGGGTGCAGGTCGGCGATGAAAAGCACGCCCCATCCCAGATTAGCGCGATGATTCTTCAGAAGATGAAAGAGACCGCAGAGAACTTCCTTGGCGAAAAAGTTGCCAAGGCGGTGATTACAGTTCCGGCATACTTCAACGACAGCCAGCGTCAGGCTACAAAGGATGCCGGCAAGATCGCGGGGCTTGAAGTTCTTCGCATTATTAATGAGCCAACGGCAGCCGCGCTCGCTTACGGACTTGATAAGAAAAACACTGGTACCATCGTTGTGTATGACCTCGGTGGTGGCACTTTCGACGTGTCGATCCTTGAGATTGGTGACGGCGTGTTTGAAGTCAAGTCCACTAACGGTGACACCTTTCTCGGCGGTGAGGATTTTGACGACCGTATCATTGATTATTTGGCAGATGAATTCAAAAAGGAAAACACCGTTGATCTTCACAAGGACAAGCTTGCGCTGCAACGTCTGAAGGAAGCGGCGGAAAAAGCGAAGATAGAGCTTTCTTCTTCAACGCAGACGGAAGTCAATCTGCCGTTTATTACGGCGGATCAGACCGGCCCGAAACACCTTAACGTCAAGCTGACTCGTGCCAAGCTTGAGCAACTCGTTGGTGATCTGATTCAGAAAACGCTTGATCCTTGCAAGGCAGCCATCGAAGATGCCGGAATTAAGGCATCCGAGATTGACGAAGTTATTCTCGTAGGTGGCATGACTCGTATGCCAAAAGTGGTCGAACTTGTGAAGGAATTTTTCGGCAAGGAGCCTCACCGTGGCGTTAACCCGGATGAAGTTGTGGCTGATGGTGCGGCTATTCAGGGCGGCGTTCTTGCGGGCGACGTAAAGGATGTGCTCTTGTTGGATGTTACTCCGCTTTCTCTTGGTATTGAGACGCTGGGCGGCGTGTTTACGCGGTTGATTGATCGCAACACTACCATCCCGACAAAGAAGTCGCAGGTGTTTTCAACTGCGGAGGATTCTCAGAACGCCGTTACCATTCGTGTGTTTCAGGGTGAACGTGAAATGGCGGCGGATAACAAGCCTCTTGGTCAGTTTGACCTTGTTGGTTTGCCACCAGCACCGCGCGGTGTTCCGCAGGTTGAGGTCACCTTTGATATTGATGCCAATGGGATCGTTCAGGTTTCTGCAAAAGACAAGGCTACCGGCAAGGAGCAGCAGATTCGCATTCAAGCTTCTGGTGGCCTGTCTGATTCCGACATTAAAACAATGGTGAAGGAAGCGGAGGAAAACGCGACCGATGATAAAAAACGCCGCGAAGAAGTTGAGACTAAAAACCGTGCCGAAGCACTCGTCCACACCGCTGAAAAAACGCTGAAGGATGCTGGCGACAAAATCCCGGCGGATGATAAAAAAGCGGTTGAAGATGCGGTTGAAGACTTAAAATCAGTTCTCTCTAGTGATGACCTTTCGGCCATCAAACAGAAAACTGAAGCGTTGCAGGAAGCCTCCATGAAGTTGGGTGAGCATCTCTATCGTGCAGAGCAGGAAGAAGCATCCGCAAATACTTCCGCAAACGGTAACGATGCTTCTGCGGATTCGGAAACTTCCGAGGAACCTTCTGGAGAGCAGACATCGGAAAAGCCAGTTGAACCTGAAATTGTCGATGCTGAATTCACTGAAGTAGATGAACAAGGCAACAAGAAAAACAAGTCGGCGGGGTAACTCTCATTTGTCATCCTGACTTTGCGATAAGTGCGGAGTCAGGAGTGACAATGAGGACAAAACAAAATGGCCAAAAAAGATTATTACGAAATTCTGGGTAGCGATAAAAAAGCCTCAGCGGGAGACCTGAAAAAGGCCTATCGCCGGATGGCTATGAAGTATCACCCTGACAAAAATCCCGGCAACAATGAAGCCGAACATAAATTCAAGGAAGCCAACGAAGCCTATGACATTCTGAAGGACGATCAGAAACGCGCTGCTTATGATCGTTTCGGTCATTCGGCTTTTCAGGGTGGTAACAGTGGAGCGCGGCAAGGGACGCATCACGGTGGTTTTAGTGGCGGAGGGTTCACCGATATTTTCGAGGAGATGTTCGGTGACTTTATGGGTGGTCAGGCTCAGGCCGGACGGCGGAGCGATGGTGGCGGAGTGCGTCGTGGTGCGGACATTAGCCATGAGATGGAAATTACGCTTGAAGAATCCTATAATGGCAAGAATGCACCAGTTAAAATTTCCACATGGCAAAGTTGCCAGACTTGTACCGGCAGTGGCGCGGGAAAAGGTTCAAAGGCGGAAACCTGCGGCACTTGCGGGGGCGCAGGTCGCGTGCGGGCGCAGCAGGGATTTTTCACGGTTGAGCGCACCTGCCCAAGTTGTGGTGGCGTTGGCCAGACAATTAAAAACCCATGTCATTCTTGCGGTGGCAGTGGACGTATTCGCAAAGAAAAGACTCTTAATGTTGCTATTCCAGCCGGAATTGAGGACGGTACGCGAATTCGTCTTGCTGGCGAGGGTGAAGCCGGTGTTCGTGGTGGCCCTCCTGGAGATTTGTATGCTTTTCTGAGGATTAGGCCGCACCAATTCTTTCAGCGTGATGGTGCGAACCTATATTGTCGTGTTCCTGTTATGATGCACCTCGTCACTCTGGGAGGCATAATTGAAGTTCCAACTATTGACGGCAAACGCATAAAAGTCACCATTCCTCACGGTACGCAGACTGGACAGCAGTTCCGGCTTAAGGGTAAGGGTATGACAATTCTGCACTCGTCTGTTCACGGTGATATGTTCGTTGAGGCTGCGGTTGAAACTCCGGTCAATTTGACAAGAAAACAAAAAGAGTTGATGCAGGAATTTGCCAAAGAAGGCAACGATGCAAAAACTAACCCACAGTCTCACGGTTTTTTCGGCAAGATGAAGGATTTGTGGGAGGAATTGAAGGATTGAAAAGTTTTACTAAGGTACGTATTCATGAAAGACGAATTTTTTAAATTTACAACAAGTCGTCACCCCCGCCTTGCGCGGGGGTCTGGTAGCGCGTCTGCGCGTCTTATGAGTCTACATGACGGCTGGATAGCCTTTCAGATGCCCGCGTAAAGCGGGCATAACGGTGGTTTTGAGTCTGGAATTTAGCATTCTTATCTGAAAGGGGTAGAACATGAAAATCGGCATTCTCGGCGCGGCGGGACGGATGGGGCGGATGATTGCTCGTGAAATTCTTTCCGGGCAATATGGTGTGGAAATCGGTGCGGCGATTGAGCATGACAAAAATTGTATGCTTGGACAGGATGTCGGGGAAGTCGCTGGTTGTGTTGCTTCTGGAATCAAAATCACCTCCGACTATGAATCTGCTTTTGAGATTTGCGATGTGATGATCGATTTCACGTTAAAGGAAGCTTGTGCCGGACATGCCGAGTTGGCGCGTCAATATATGAAGCCAATCGTGGTTGGTATGACTGGGTTGGAAAAGGCTGAAGAAGCTGTGCTGCTTTCGGCTTCCGAAAAAACCGCTGTTTTGTGCGCCGCAAATATGAGCATTGGCGTTAATCTTCTGTTGTCGTTGGTCGAACAGGCTGCGGCGAAACTAGCTTCCGAATTCGACATCGAAATTTTTGAGGCGCATCATCGCCAAAAAGTAGATGCTCCATCCGGCACTGCCCTTGCTCTCGGTCACGCTGCTGCAAAAGGGCGTAGGGTTAAACTGGATGATGTTATGATTCCTGCGCGTTCCGGCATGACCGGTGCTCGTATTCCCGGCACTATCGGTATGTCCGTGTTGCGGGGAGGGGACATCGTAGGCGAACATACAGTTACTTTCGCCGGTCCCGGCGAGCGTCTTGAACTTATTCACAAGGCTTCTGACCGTGCTATTTTTGCTAAAGGTGCGCTTAGAGCTGCCCTTTGGCTTGAAGACAAGCCTGCAGGACTTTATTCCATGAAGGACGTGCTTGGAATCAAATAAGTAGAGGATGTTTTTTATGCTGAATAGATTTATTGGAATAGTTGTTTTTTTGGGAATAGCTGTATTTTTTGCTTTTCCGGTTTTTGCGGAAGGTAAAGAGGGTACCGTTGTTGCAAAAAAAGAGACTCTTGTGGCTTTCTGGGAGGAACAGGTCAGAAATGACTCGAACACAAAGCAGTTTGAAAAAACGAAGGAAAATGGAGTCTATAATTTTGAGACAAGCTTTTTTCCTTATAAGGGCAGATTAAAACTTCTAAATGCTGCTGTTAATGAAATCAGAAGAGAGTACCAAGAACATGTATCCGGTATTATTGAAGTTGAACTTCTAGATGCCTCGCCGGATCTTTATAAAAAATATGCTAAAAGTTACGCGGCTTGGAGTAGAAGCGGTTATTATTATTATGATCAAAAACAAGATGTTTGGTTTTTACCGTCGGATTGGGCAGAGCATGAAGATGATTGGACTTCTGATGCGTCTCCTGAATTCCTAGTATTTTTGGTGGAATATTTGCCTCTTCTGATTATTTTTGTATTTCTGGGAGGTGTATTTTGGTTTGCTTACAAGCAAAATAAGCGTGCCTGGAATATGAATGATGAGATGCTGGCAAATCAAAAGCTGTCCATGCAAAGTCAGGAATTTGCCATACAGCAAATGGCAGAAGAGATTAAGCTTTTGCAACAAATCGCCGATTCCTTAGAGAAAAAATAAAAGACGCTGTAAAGGCACTTTAGGTTTTCCGTTCCGCATTAAGCAAAGCTTCCTTGACCAAAACACCCCAGCGATAATTGCTTTTGCCGGAGGATGCGTGTACTACGCGGTGGCACGGCACGATAATAGATACTGCATTTTTGCTGATGGTACTGCCAACGGCGCGTGAGGCTTTCGGTTTACTGATTTTTTCGGCGATCTGTTTATAGGTCATTGTTGTGCCGGGTTTTATTTTTAGAAGCTCTTCCCAGACTTTCAGTTGGAATTCTGTTCCATAGAGGATGACTGGCATGGAAAGCTTGTCTAAAGTCCCTGCCGACCAGAGCTTTGCGATTTCCAAAGCAATTGGGGCGGTGACAGTCATATTTTCAATGATCTTTGCTTTCTTCCAGTCTTCGCGCAGGTCTTTGACTTTGTTAGTGATGCCAAGCCAGCAGAGTTTTTCATCCGTCATGGCTATTAGAATCTTTCCCACTGGAAAATCATGGATACCGTAGACAAGCGTTAGACCGCTTTCACGCGTAGCATGAGCAGATATTTGCTGTAGGATCACTTTCATTTTGCCGTTATCTCTATGCAATGCTAATCTGACTATAATGATGACTCCTAAAAAAATAAAAGAATTCTTCGCATGCCTTAAAAAACGGAACCCGGAGCCAAAGGGGGAGCTGGAATATACCAATCCCTACACGCTGTTGGTGGCGACTGTGCTTTCGGCGCAGTCTACGGATGTTGGCGTTAATAAAGCAACACGCGCTTTGTTTCAAGTTGTTGAGATTCCTGATGATATGCTTAAACTCGGTGAGGCGGGGCTGAAGGATTATATCAAGACAATCGGGCTATATAACAGCAAGGCTAAAAACATCATCGGGCTTTCCGTTGCGTTGGTTGAAAAACATAG
This sequence comes from Alphaproteobacteria bacterium, assembly GCA_023136145.1. Taxonomy (GTDB): domain Bacteria; phylum Pseudomonadota; class Alphaproteobacteria; order Micavibrionales; family UBA2020; genus PALSA-926. The sequence goes on along the minus strand of JAGLRU010000292.1, from coordinate 10,191 downwards.
CTCCGAAGTCCCGCAGACTCTTGAGGAATTGGTTAAGCTCCCCGGAGTCGGGCGCAAAACTGCTAACGTCGTTCTTAATACTGCTTTCGGGCAGCCGACTATTGCGGTTGATAGACATATTTTCCGTGTTTGCAATCGCACAGGGTTGGCATGCGGCAAAACTCCTGAAGATGTTGAGGAGAAATTGTTGAAAACAGTTCCGCCGGAATACAAGAAAAATGCTCACCACTGGCTGGTTTTGCATGGTCGTTATATATGCAAGGCGCGAAAACCTGATTGTTTCGTATGTCCCGTCTGTAATTTATGCGAATACATGGATAAGACGGCTTTGTAAGTGATTTTCAAAGCGTTTCCCGAAGGATCAATTGCTGTGATTCCTGTAATAGTCGTTGTTGAGAAGATGGCTCTTCTCGGTGTAAAGCTCAATGCAGACATCGACAACGGTAGGGTCATACTTAACACTATTGTTGTTTTTGAGTTCGTCGAGTGCATTTTCTATGGATAGAGCAGGACGCCATATCCTGTCGGAGGTCATTGAGTTGACGACATCAGCTACGGCGATGATCCTCGCTTCGATGATGATGTCCTCGCCACTTATCCCGCCAGGATAGCCAGATCCGTCCATGCGTTCGTGATGCTGTAATATCATTCGTCCGACAGGCCATGGGAAGTTTATATTTTTAAGTATCTGGTATCCGTGAACCGGATGTTGTTTCACAATTTCGTATTCTTGTTCCGTTAGTTTGCCAGGTTTGTTTAGGATTTCGGAAGGAATGCGAATGATGCCGAAGTCATGGAGCGTTGCGCCGATTCGCAGACCGTCGATGACATCACTGTCGAGTTTCATCATCTGGGCGATTGTCCGCGAGATATGAGCGATGTTGTGTTGGTGTCCTTGTGTATAGGAATCTTTCAGCTTTATTATATCAGACAGCGTGCGGACAGTTTGATAAAGGCTCAGAATAATCTGGTCTTTTGTTGCGGCCATTTTCTGTTTCCTTCATAAGAATTATTTCCAAACTGCCCTGCCATGACAATACTTGTATTTTTTCCCGCTTCCGCAAGGGCAGGTGGCGTTTCTGGGTGTTTTGCCCCATGTTTCAGGATTGTTGCTGTCGAAGGTGGGTGTTTCGTAGGGTTTGGGCACCATGCTCGATGGAACTACCGGTTCTGTTCCGCGTGATAGGATGGTTCTCTTTGGTGGCTTTGGTGGAGGGATTTCTGGCGGAGGTTGATCGGCGTGCAGTTCGATAAGGCAGAGCGCGTTGGTGACTTTCTCGCGCAGATTGGAGAGCATACCCTCGAACATGCTGAAGGATTCTGTTTTGTATTCATTTAGCGGGTCTTTCTGACCATAAGCGCGAAGCATGATTCCTTGCCGCAGATAATCCAGATTCAGTAAGTGTTCCTTCCATGTTTGATCCAGCAATTGAAGAAGGATGCTTTTCTCGATTTGGCGCATAACGGATGTGGGGATTGCCTGTTCTTTCGCTGCTAGTTTATCGTCGATGATTTTCTTGATGCGCTCGGTAATTATGATTTCATCGATGCCTTCTTCTTTGATCCATTCTTCCACCGGAACGTGGATTCCGAGGATGCGGTGGGCATCATTTTTCAGGAGGGTGATATCCCATTGCTCGGCATAAGTGCCACGCGGGATGGCGAGGTTGACGGTATTTTCGATGACTTCGTTTCGCATGTCGTTGAGGGTTTCAGAGACATCGGCGGCATCCATGATCTCACGGCGTTGTTCGTAGATAACTCGACGCTGGTCGTTCATAACGTTGTCGAATTTTAGCAGATTCTTGCGGATTTCGAAGTGCTGCGCCTCTACTTTTTTCTGGGCGCGTTCAATGGCAGTGCTGATCCATCGGTGGATGATTGGCTGTCCGCGCTCAAGCCCCATGCGTTGCAGGAAGCTGTCCATTTTCTCCGAGCCGAATATACGCATCAGGTCGTCTTCCAGAGAGATGTAGAATTTGGAGGCTCCTGGGTCGCCCTGCCGTCCTGAGCGTCCGCGCAACTGGTTGTCAATGCGACGTGATTCGTGTCGTTCGGAGCCGACGATGTAAAGACCTCCTGCATGTTTTACGATTTTATAGGAATGATCGATTTCTTCTTGAATTTTTTTGGTCATTGATGCGCGCATTTCAGGGGAGGCATCCTGCGGAATTTCTTCTGCGACCCTCATTTCCATGTTGCCGCCGAGCTTGATGTCCGTTCCGCGTCCTGCCATGTTGGTAGCGATAGTGACTGCGCCCGGCTTGCCAGCTTGAGAGATGATCTGTGCTTCCTGTTCGTGATAGCGGGCGTTGAGGACTTTATGCTCGATTTTTAAGCGTTTTAATCGTCTTGACAACGTTTCTGATTTTTCGATGGAAGTGGTTCCTACTAGGACTGGTTGCTGCTCCTCGCGGCAGTCCTCAATCAAGGCTACGATTGCCTCGTATTTTTCCTCAGCGGTGCGATAGATTTCGTCGTCTTGATCTATGCGGATTTGCGTTACGTTTGTGGGTATCTCTACAACGCGGAGGTTGTAGATCATTTCGAATTCCTCGGATTCTGTCAGGGCGGTGCCGGTCATTCCCGCCAGCTTGGGATACATGCGGAAATAATTCTGAAAGGTGATGGATGCCAGAACCTGATTTTCATTCTGGACATGTGCCTTTTCCTTGGCTTCTAGTGCTTGATGAAGACCTTCAGAAAAACGTCTGCCTTCCATCATTCGTCCGGTGAATTCGTCTATGATAATAACAGCGTTGTTCTTGACGATATAGTCTACATCCTTGCTAAAGAGTTTGTGTGCACGGAGTGCTTGATTGATGTGATGTATGAGAGAGATGTTTTGCGCGTCGTACAGCCCGCCTTCGGTCAGGAGGCCACTTTCGCGCATGATTTCCTCGGCATGTTCGTTTCCGATGTCGGTTAGCATGACGGTCTTGTGTTTCTCGTCCACTTCGTAGTCTTCAGGGATGAGGTGCGGAATCACTTTATCGATTACGTTGTATTGCTCGGATGTGTCCTGAATAGCACCGGAGATGATAAGAGGTGTGCGAGCCTCGTCAATCAAGATGGAGTCGACCTCGTCAACGATGGCGTAATGGAAGGGACGCTGTACCATCTCCTCCATGCTGAACTTCATGTTGTCGCGCAAGTAATCGAAGCCGAACTCGTTGTTGGTTCCGTATGTAATGTCGGCAGCATAAGCCGCACGTCTAGAATCGTCGTCCATATTGGCGACGATGGCACCAACGCTGAGTCCCAGCATCGAGTAAATTGGTTTCATCCAGTTAGCGTCACGTTGGGCGAGGTAGTCATTGACGGTGACGACATGCACGCCTTTTCCAGTCAGGGCGTTCAGATAGATTGGCAGCGTTGCTGTCAGCGTTTTTCCCTCGCCGGTTCGCATTTCAGGAATGTAGCCTTGATGGAGGGCGATGCCACCCATAAGCTGTACGTCAAAGGGGCGTTGCTCCAGCGCACGGAGCGCGGCCTCGCGTGCGGTGGCGAATGCTTCGGGCAGAATATCCTCAATGGAGGAGGGGTCGTTCTCCAGAAGCTTCTTGAACTTGTCTGTCTGGGCGCGCAGCTCTACATCGTCAAGTGCCTGAATGGCAGACTCAAACGAATTGATTTGCTCGACTGCTTTTCTGAATCCTTTCAGAATGCGGTCATTATTATTTCCAAGTATTTTTCGTGCCAGTGCCGTTAACATTCCGTAACCCTCTGTTATCCTTTTTGTTTCCTTTGAGGTATAAAGGAGAATAATTCTATGTCAATGAAGGTGTTCGGGTCAAAACTTATAAGGGGTTGTATTAGACATTCTTCGTAGGTAACCCAAGCCATGCAAGTGGCAATTCATTGAATTTGTAGTGACAATTAACACTGTGTATGTAATCCAATACATCCTTGTATTCCGGTTTTTTGAACCAGTTGTTCAATACATAAACATATTCAACTTTTAATTCCAAGGGAGCGACTAATTTAAGATATTGTTTCCGCTTAAAATCGCAGGTCTGTATTTTTTCATCAACCGAGCCACCTACCTGTTGGTACTTGACTTCAATAATGAACAAAGTTTCGCGCACAATAACGAGCAGTGCACCGTCTGGCAGTAGTTGTTTAGAAAGAATTTTCCGCCACCCAACTTGAGACTCCTCTAAAAATTTATAAAAATCATGTTTTTTAAAAAATTTGGCTACCAACTTCTCTTCAAAGAATACTCCCATGCCAGCCTTGCCAGAAATTCTTTTAATTTCATAACCATAAATTTTCGTAAGAAGCTTCTGAAAGTCAACTTTTTCTTCAAAGTTCAATCCAGTAAGTGTATTAGATCCACCAATCCCGCCTGTTTTCATTTGGAGACTGCTGTCAAATCAAAAGAAGACATTTTTTCTTTGATGGCTATTTCAAGACGCTTTAAAGACAACTTTATGAACTCAGCTTCTAATTCACACCCGATAAATTTTCGTCCAAGCATTACAGAAGCAACTCCTGTTGTTGAACTTCCAGAGAATGGATCAAATATTAAGCTGTCCTCAATTGTACTTGCTAAGATAATTCTTTCTAGAAGATGGACTGGTTTTTGCGTTGGATGCTTCCCGAATTCTTTTTCATTTTTCTTTGGAGATGTCATAGTCCAGACTGATTTCATTTGTTTGCCGGAATTTATCTTTCGCATATCGGCATAATTGAAACAGTGTTTTGATTTTCCATTCTTTGCAGCCCAAAGGATTGTCTCTGTGGAATGTGTAAAATAGCGACAAGACAAGTTCGGAGGCGGATTGGGTTTTTGCCATATAATATCATTTAATATTTTAATCCCTAATTGCTGCATAGCATAACCAACAGAATGAATGACATGGTGAGTGCCGGAAACCCAAATCGTGCCGTTGGGCTTTAACAATTTTTGACATCTTGACAGCCATGCCATATTAAACTCGTGGTTCATTTCCGGCCCGTTGGATTTATCCCATTGTCCTTTGTCAACTTTTACCATTTTTCCAGCACGGCAGGTAATTCCACCGTTTGAGAGAAAGTAAGGGGGATCGGCGAATATCATGTCGAATCTGCCATCAGGGTATTTGTCTATGAGCATATCCATAAATTCTATACAATTGGCATGATAAAGCCACACACCTAGTTTATTGTCTTTGAAGGCGCATTGATTCGGAGAATATTCGGAGCTTTCCATTACCACCAGTGGAAAAGAATCACTTTTTTGTAGCATGTTGTATCTCATATGCAATTACTCACTCTGAAGTTTTTTTAACAAAGCTTTCAACCCTGTGCCTGTCTTAACTATTTTGACTTGTCCTCAATTTTATTCCAGCTTTAGAGTCTTGCTGTCGTTTATAAGTGGCGATGTTAGGATCGTCAATGAATGCTTTTACAAATGATGCTTGATAAATGAAGCAGAAGTGCCTTATATAATCAGAGACGCTTTTAGTAGGGCATGAAATTGCCTTCAAAAGATTGTGTGAAATGCTATATGGGAGAATTATGCAATGTTGATGCAGACTCGTAAAACAGGCTTAACTGCACTGGCTATTGTCGCGATGGTTATGATAGCAATACCAGCGGTGGCTCTGACTAAAGATAAACCTACTGATGATGGTAGCGTTGTTGTGGCGATAGTTAATGGAGACAAGATTTTAAAAGAAGATGTGCTTGGGGCACTTAAAAACTTGTCAGTGAAACCTGATGATAAAGAAAAAGCGTTCCCTGTCGTGGTAGATCAGATGATTAACGAGAAGCTTATCAATACTGAAACGTCCAAATCCGGTATTGAAAAAAGTCCTGTATTTCAGCAGCGTTTGGAAATGGCGAGATTTCAGTTGATTAAAACTATGTATCTGGAAAACTACCTGAAGGACAAAATTAACGATAAAACTGTCAAAGCCGAATATGAGAAGTTCAAGAAGGATGGCAAGGGCAGGATGGAAGTTCATGCGCGTCATATTCTTGTAGAAACTGAAGCGGAAGCTAGGCAGGTAATCAAGGATCTTAAGGCTGGTTCCAAATTTGAAGACCTCGCCAAGGAAAGGTCTTCCGGTCCTACCGCGAAAAGTGGCGGAGATATTGGCTTCTTTGCTAAAGGGGAAATCATTCCTGAATTTAGCAATGCTGCGTTTAGTCTGAAACCAGGCAACTACACTAAAACGCCTGTCAAGAGCCAGTTCGGCTGGCATGTTATTCGTGTCGAGGCTAAGCGTGAACGCGCTGTTCCAGAGATGAAGGAAGTTGAGGGTATGCTCCGCAATGAGATGGGACAGAAAGCTGTTGAAAAGCTGGTGATGGATCTTCGTGAGAAGGCTGACATCAAGCGTTTCGACGAAAAAGGCAAGCCTGTTAAGTAACCTGTGAAGAATTAATTTCTCTTACTAAGAATACGAAGCGAGCCAATGGGGTGTTCCTGTTGGCTCGTTTTTCTTTGTTAGGTTTACATTTATTGAAAGATAAGTTTTTTATGCACGCTAGATTATCATTACTGCTTTATGAAAGTTTTAGTGGCTACTGACAGGAGTTTTTGTTGGTTATACTCTTGTGGATTAGATGATGGGGGCGTTTCTGCATTTCTATTAAATATTTTTCTGTAAGCTTCACTAGACATGAAAAAAGTCTTGCCAGAAGTTTCGTCATCACTTTGAAGTTTTACAATAAACCCGTCAATTTTAGCTGTTTCTTCTATTAAAACATCAGAGTCATTAAAAGCTTGCATTAAGAATTTTTCCCCCTCTTTCACACATCCAATTACTGTATATGTTCCATCTGGGAATTTTTTATAAGTGTCTTTTGCTTCCATAGCTATTCTCTCATTTTAGCGATTCTGTAAATTTCTACGAATTATGAGTATGAACAATATATGTTGTTCTGTCAATAAAGCTTTTACTTTTACTGTATGCCACATTTTTGGCCTATAACGATAAAATATGTTGAAGATACAAGATACTAAGCGTGAAGCTGGCATGAAGATGTTTTTGAACGAGATGTTTTATGAAAGTACTATGGGTTGTGGCTGGGGCGTTAATTGACGAAGATGGGCGTGTTCTGTTGGCACAGCGTCCTTTCGGAAAGCAGATGGCGGGACTGTGGGAATTTCCTGGTGGAAAAATTGAAAATGGGGAAACACCGGAACTTGCACTTGTTCGTGAATTAAAAGAAGAGCTTGGAATTGACATTTCAGATTCTTGTTTAACTCCGTTGACCTTTGCATTTCACCGCTATGAAGATTTCCATCTAATAATGCCTTTGTATATTTGTCGAGTTTGGCAGGGAACCGTGACGGCTAGAGAAGGGCAAAGTTTTGTCTGGGCATATCCTGAAGAGTTTGATAAATTTTTCATGTCACCTGCGGATATCCCCCTTATTGAAATCCTTAAGGAATTTATTTAAAAGTGTATACAAACGCCATTGATTTAAAAGAATTTTACGACACAATTCAGGGGCGTGTCGTACAGCGCATCTTGCGTCAAAATATTCGTAAATTCTGGCCTGATATGAAAGGGCAAAGGGTTGCTGGGATTGGGTACGCTGTACCTTATCTGCGTTGTTTTATAGGGGAGGCGGAGCGGGTTGTTGCCCTGATGCCAATGCAGCAAGGAGCAGTGTTCTGGCCGCCGGATGGTAAGGGATTAGTCAGTATTTGCGATGAGGCGGAACTTCCTATTGAATCCAATTCTGTAGACAGGCTCTTGATTGTCCATACTATGAATAGTGTCGAGAATGTGAATGCCCTGTTGCAGGAAGCGTGGCGTGTGCTTGTCGGGCAGGGTCGTCTAATTGTGATCGTGCCGAATCGGTCTGGTATATGGGCGCGGATGGACAATACGCCGTTTGGTCATGGTACTCCATATTCTTTGGGGCAGATTAGGACTTTCCTGAAACAATATATGTTTGTGCCGGAACGGACGGAGAGGGCACTATTTTTTCCGCCGGCATCTTCGCGCCTGATGCTGAGCCTGTCTGCTGCATGGGAGAGAATTGGGCGAAAGTTGTTTAATGCTTTTGGCGGGGTCAATATTGTAGAGGCCACCAAGCAGCTTTATGCTGGAACGCCCGTTGGCGCATCTGCGTCTGTTCAGCGGAGGTTTATGACGATGCCAAAACCAATTTCGACAACTAGTGGAGCCAAGAGAGGCTCTTCCAAAATACCGCATTCAGTGAGGTAGGGGGGGTATTCTTTTACTCTCACAATTTAAGTTTACGTATAGGAGCGCGTGCGGTAGACAGGCTGTCTTGATGATACTTTGCTAATTCAGGGTGATTAACCGGGAAAAGGACTTTGCCTGTTTCTGATATATATGGCTGTTTGTGGGATCCAACTTCCTCGTGTAATTTCTTAACTATAACTGCGCCAGTCTGGGAGCCTTTGGTGATTTCATGGCAGACAGGGCGCACGTCGTTGAGCAGAGGGAAACCGAGAACGGCGGTAAAGTTGTCCGCACCTTCAATGCGCGGCTGATCGGGGTTAGTTCCGTAACCCCATTTGTGCAGGGACTTCATATTGAGACCGTCTTTGTACATTTCGTTGTATAGGGGTGTTGGCGTTTCAGTGTCATAGAATACGACGATGATCTTGCGCTCTGGATCGAGCTGCGCCAGTGGAATGGCGACTTTTTCGGCGCGGACTTGTTGAGATTCGACCGCTTCCTTTTCTTTTTTCAATGTCTCATATTCATCTGACTCTGCGTCTCTTGCATCAAGGGCTTCCTTTTTGCGGTCATAAATGCCATTTATGCTTATATCGGAGTTGACGGCGATGACGAAGACATCATCCTTCGATGAGGCTTTCTCAGAGATATATCTGAAACCTGCCAGCGTGGTTGGCACGATTAATCTAGCTTCGTAAGAGTATACCCCGTTGGTAAAGTGCAGACCTGAGCCTTTAAGGGCATCAGAAATCTCTTGGCTGTTTGTCGTTTCAATAATTGTCAGATTTTTGGGCAGCATTTTTCAATATCCTCTTTATAAATGCTATCACAATTGATGATACAGCCTTACTCCTTTTTAAACCATACGTCAAGTATTATGGGTTTATTTTGCTTTGTAATATCTCAGAATAAACACTCTGAGTGTGCTGGAGAGGTTCCCTTGTTGCTGGCGGTCGATTTCTGCGATTAGTGCGTTGACGGACTGACTCCTTGCATTCGCGATTTCTTTCAGTGAGTCCCAGAACGGCTTTTCGAGCGTGACGCTGGTGCGGTGTCCGGCGATGGTGACGGAGCGTTTTTGGACGATGTGGGCGCGGTCAGTCATGAGGGTCTATCATTTTTTCTGGACGAACAGCTTTGTCGAAATCTTCCGCGCTTAGGAGATTTAGCTCAATGGCGATTTCTTTCAGCGTCTTGTTATCACAGAGTGCTTTTTTTGCGATCTTCGAGGCGTTATCGTAACCAATAACTGGGTTTAGCACCGTGACCAGCATCAGGCTTTCGTTTAGCAGTTTTTTGATGCGGTTGGTGTTCGGTTTAATTCCGGCAATGCAGTTGTCCGTAAAGCTGTGGCATGAGTCGACCAGAAGGCGGACAGATTGGAGCAGAGAGTAAATCATCACGGGCTTAAAGACGTTAAGCTCAAAATGTCCGTTGCTGCCTGCGATGGTGATGGTTGTGTGGTTGCCCATGATTTGCGCGCAGACCATCGTTACGGCTTCACATTGCGTTGGGTTGACCTTGCCGGGCATAATGGAGGAGCCTGGCTCGTTTTCAGGCAGGTTGATTTCGCCGATGCTGCATCGTGGGCCGGAGCCAAGCAAGCGGATGTCGTTGGCGATTTTCATTAGCGAACAGGCGATAGTGTTGATCTCGCCGGAAGCCTCTACGATAGAGTCGTGTGCCGCTATCGCCTCGAATTTGTTTTCCGCCGTTGTGAAGGGGATCGAAGTTATCTGCGAGACATGTTTTACAAACAGCTCAGCAAATCCTTTTTTGCAGTTGATGCCGGTGCCGACCGCCGTTCCGCCTTGCGCCAGTTGCGAGAGCCGTGGCAAACATGATTTTACACGAGCGACACCGTATTTTATCTGCGTGGCATAGCCTGAGAATTCCTGTCCAAGCGTGAGCGGAGTTGCGTCTTGTAAATGAGTGCGCCCGATTTTGATGATGTCTTTAAATTCCAGCGATTTCTTTTGCAGCGCGGAATGTAAATGTTCCAGCGCAGGGATTAACTCATTGATTATTTGTTCAACGG
>JAGLRU010000291.1 GCA_023136145.1 Alphaproteobacteria bacterium | reverse complement strand
ACCAAGAATAATCCTGTTCTGATCGGTGAGCCGGGTGTTGGTAAGACAGCGATTATCGAGGGGCTGGCTCTCAGGATTATTAACGGTGATGTGCCAGAAAGTTTAAAAGACAAAAGGCTGCTCTCTCTTGATCTTGGATCTATGATTGCGGGCGCGAAATTTCGTGGAGAATTTGAGGAACGTCTTAAAGCCGTGCTGGAAGAAGTGCGCGCGGCTTCCGGCGAGATTATTCTGTTTCTTGATGAGCTGCATAACCTTGTCGGAGCTGGTAAAGCGGAAGGCACGATGGATGCGGGCAATATGCTGAAGCCGGCTTTGGCGCGTGGAGAACTGCACATGATCGGCGCGACGACTCTGGACGAATACCGGAAACATATCGAGAAAGACGCTGCGCTGGAGCGTCGCTTTCAGCCTGTATTTGTTGGCGAACCTACTGTCGAGGATACGATTTCTATTCTGCGTGGGATCAAGGAAAAATACGAGCTGCATCACGGTGTGCGCATTACGGATGGCGCGATTGTGGCTGCGGCAACTCTTTCCAATCGCTATATCTCTGACCGTTTTTTGCCGGACAAAGCGATTGATCTGATGGATGAGGCTGCTTCGCGTTTGCGTATGGAGGTGGATAGTAAGCCGGAAAAGTTGGACGAACTGGATCGCCGTATTATTCAGCTTAAAATTGAGCGTGAGGCTCTTAAAAAGGAAAAGTCTGACAAAGCAACGAGCGAACGTCTGGATACTCTGGATGGTGATCTAAAAGATTTTGAAAAGAAATCGGCGGAAATGACTTCCAAATGGAAGTCGGAAAAGGAGAAACTTTCTTCTGGACAGAAAATCAAGGAGGAGCTGGAAAAGGCACGGATTGAATTGGAGCAGGCGCATCGCGCCGGAGACTGGACACGGGCGGGGGAAGTCACATACAGCGTGATTCCGCAACTGGAGGTCAGACTTGTTGAAGCTAGTAAGAGTGCCGAAAACGCGATGATTAACGAGGAAGTGCGCGAGAATGATATTGCTGCTGTTGTTAGTCGGTGGACAGGCATTCCGGTCAATAAAATGCTACAGGGCGAGCGTGAGCGGCTGTTGAAAATGGAAGAGCATTTGGCGAAGCGAGTGGTAGGGCAGGAAGCTGCTATCTCCGCTGTTGCTAACGCCGTGCGCCGTTCCCGCGCAGGGTTGCAGCGAAAAAATCAACCGATGGGTACTTTCTTGTTTTTGGGACCGACTGGTGTTGGTAAGACAGAGCTTGCAAAGGCTTTGGCAGAATTTCTGTTCGATGATGAAGCGGCTATGCTCCGCATTGATATGTCCGAGTACATGGAAAAGCATTCTGTAGCGCGGATGATTGGCGCACCTCCCGGATATATCGGTTACGAAGAAGGTGGGTCGCTAACTGAAGCGGTGCGTCGCCGTCCGTATCAGGTGGTCTTGTTTGACGAAGTGGAGAAGGCACATTCCGATGTGTTTAATATTCTGTTACAGGTGTTTGATGATGGTCGTCTGACGGACGGGCAGGGGCGTGTGGTGAATTTTTCCAATACCGTCCTGATAATGACATCAAACCTTGGTTCCGAATATCTGATCGAACAGAAAGAGGGAGAGAGCGTTGATAAGGTGCGCGATATGGTCATGGATACAGTTCACCGTGCCTTCCGTCCTGAATTTTTAAACCGTATTGATGAGATATTGTTATTCAGCCGTCTTAGTCGCAGCCTGATGGTGAATATCGTGGACATCCAGCTTTTTGATTTGCAGAAAATGCTGGACGACCGTAATATCCGGCTTGAACTGGATGACGAGGCGAAGCAATACATTGCTAATGCTGGATATGATCCGGCATACGGAGCGCGGCCTTTAAAGCGTATTATCCAAAAAGAGCTTCAAAATCCGCTCTCCAATCTGATTATCGAAGGCAAAATTATGGATGACAGCCGTATTGAAGTTACTACCAGCAAGGCAGGGCTTGAGATCAAAATCCGGGAACTGGAAAATTAACTTCATTTCAATGAAAATAAAGGTAAAATGGGAGAGTTTTAGAGGAAGGGATTTACGTCGCAATGCCGTTTGCTTTCCATCAGCTGATCCGGCTGGTATTACGATCCAAAAGGCAAAATGCTTCTGAACTTAAAATTGATGCGTTTAATTGACGTACAGTTTTTATCCACGTCTTATTACAGCAGTCGCCAGATGGGTACGCCTGAAATCTTCAACACGGATCAGGGAAGTCAATTTACGTCTTTCGATTTTACAAATGTTTTGAAAGAAAACGGGATCAAAATCTCGATGGATGGGAAAAGTCGATGGATAGATAATGTATTTATTGAGCGGCTATGGCGGAGTTTGAAATATGAGTGTGTTTACCTCAATGCCTTTGAAATCGGGATTCAAGCCAGAAAGGAAATTGGTGCATGGATGAGTTGTTATAACCAAACCAGACCTCATTCGACTTTTAATGGATAGATACCAGATGAGGTTTACAATGAGGCTCAAATTTATGAGGGGCATGCCCCTCATAAATGGAAGGAAACGACATAATATCAACCAACCATCTTTGCCGCAAACCTGTCCAACAAAGTAGGATCACCCCTTTACTTCTTACTGAAAGTCTTGGGAATCTTTTATATGCAATGCGTATAAGACTTTTTTAAGGGTGATTAACTATTTTAAATTAACAATGCCCAAAGTTTTTGTGTGGTCATATTACTGGTAATTTTTTTAAGAGCTAAACTCTCTCTTAGCTATTGTCTTAAAAACCGGAGCCAGCATACTATCTTAGATTCTTCAAAATTAAATCAAAGGTTTGTACATCACGGGACCAAGATGATAAGTCCACTTCTTCGGAAGGCGCAAGCAGAAATATCAGAATATGCCATTCTTTGTCGCCCAGCATGACAAACCTGATCTCTTTCTCGTTACCTCCCTTTTTCTTTGAAAACGCCTTATATACTTCATAACGCGAGAAAAGAAAACGATCATAAACTGGTGCAGTATCGGAAGACACAAGGCTCTTGATATCAAGCATCAGAAACTCGTCAAAATATTCTTTCAGTTTTGACACCTGATCCTTAAGCTTTGCCTGATGTCCTCGCCGGACGACGATAAAGCGTATCAACCCTTCAATCTTTCCTGCCTTTGTCACACTATGGATTTGTGCGGACATATTGTTGATGTCATTCAAATTTGGATAATGAATGTCCCATGATTCTGGATAACTAAGTCTCATCGCATTGTGGAAAGAAAATGATTTCTGATTTTCAACCGGATCGTCCGTCGCCATGATTAGAACAAAACTGTCTATGATACTTTTTTGCAGGAATTTCATTGGTTCTTTAAGTGCTATAGGAAGCTTGAGCTGCATCATTATAGCAACATTTCTGTTCATCTGCATCGTTGCGTAGGAGTTGATGATTTGCCCATTGTCTATGAAGACGAAATACGCGCTAGCTCGTTTATTGCTTATAGTATCTACCTTTCCATTAATGGAATAGTTATTCATATTTGCATAATTTTTTAGCCAGTTTTCTGCCGAAATTTCACGCTCAAGAGAAATGAATTGGATGGAAAGTGTAGCCTGCGATGCGTTGATAATGCGGCTTTTAGAGAAGACAATGTCCCCAAGAAACCTTTGATTCAGATTAATAGAGGTTTTTCTATGGTTGATATTTTCGATAATCCAGTCCTTTGGCAGCATAATACTGAATTCAAGCTTGGTGTCATTGAAAGGTAGTTTGTGAAAGATATTGGTGTTTTTCTTGAAACTTTCCTCATCCTGAATTGGAAACCGCGGATCATTTATTTGTTGTTTGTTGCTGAACATATTTTCATACCCAGCCCATGCCGTCCTTGACGTGATAGGGGTCACCACCATGCTTAAAAACAATATCAGCAGACCAGTTTTAAAAAAAATCATTTAACATAACCTCATTTTTCCAGCTGACATATAAACTCTACTGATAATTATAGCAGGTAAAACAGGCGAAATGAACGGAGGAAATTTCAAGATATAGTCATTCCAAATAAGAGTC
>JAGLRU010000290.1 GCA_023136145.1 Alphaproteobacteria bacterium | reverse complement strand
TTTTTATAATTACGGTAAAAATTACCTAACCGAAACCGCGCATCACCTGCATTTTTCTCCGCCGCTTTCAAAAACCATTTTTCAGCTTGCGTGTAATCGATAGTCAGCCCCTTAAAATGACTCTCCGCATAAAGAAATCCAAGCCGAAGCTGAGAAAGTCCATGATCCTGCGATGCTGCGGCCAAATACCATTTTTTTGCCTCAGGATAGTCGTTGGCAACACCGTTGCCGGTAAAATATATTTCTCCCATTTGATATTGCGCTGGTGCATAACCATGTTTCGCAGATTTAAAATACCATTCACGCGCCTTTTTTTTGTCCGCAACGACACCGCAATATCCTTTGTTATAGGCATTAGCAAAGAGATATTCATTCAGAAACGATCCACTCGAAACATCATCGAAATTCGGACAGATTATCTGTTTATCGTGCCGGATATCTTCTTCCGACCATGACGAAAAGGAAAAAATAACTCCCGCGACAATTATCACGATCCGAAGAAAATTGGTAATTCGTTTTTCCATGAAAAAATTCCTTCCGGGTTTTTGAGAGGAGTATTTTTTATTTTTTTGAAGAAAAATTAAAAAATATTTTCTCCAGATACCCACCAAAAGAAAATTTACTCTCTTCGGCAGAACTAAAATTTCAACCAATTGTTCCTTCAAAAAAAAATTAAATCCATTTTTATGTGTCAAAAGATTAAAGTAAAGTTAATATGCGAGTCATTTGAATCGCAAAAGCTCTGGCGAACAACAAAAAAAAGAAGGACACCCGCCAAGGCACCCTTCCATTCATCAGAAATGATAACTAAAAGACCTATTTCTTTTTCTTGGTCGTTTTAGCTTTTTTCTTAACAACAGGTTTTTTAGCTTTTGCCTTTACTGTCGTTTTAGCTTTTTTCTTAACAACAGGTTTTTTAGCTTTTGTTACCTTAGCTTTTTTCTTAACAGCAGGTTTTTTTGCCTTTGTTACCTTAGCTTTTGTTACCTTAGCTTTTTTCTTAACAACAGGTTTTTTTACTTTTGTTACCTTAGCTTTTGTCGTTTTTGCTTTTGGTTTTGCTTTTGCTTTCGTTGTTGTTTTCTTTTTAGCAGCCATAATTTAACTTCCCTATTTCAGAGGTTGAATAAATTAGGAAAGAAATGATTACTAACCACCTCCCCTAATCATAAGCGAATCATAGATCGAGATTTATCGTATGTCAAAACTTATTAAAGAAAAAGGCCTCAAGTTTCCATGAGACCTTTTCCATTTCTGTTTCCGCACATCAAAAAATGCGACGAAAATATTCCGCAAAAATTATTTCTCGACAGGAACTTTCGGAGCAACAGGAGCTTCAGGAGCAACTGGCGGAGTCACTTCCTTATTCTTCACTTCACCTTTTGCGATATCTTCTTCCGAATATTTCTTATCAATCATACATTTTTTAAAGGTAGCTTTTTTTACTTCATCAGAAGGTACAACGCCTTCCGATGTCGGTGCAGAAGCAAGCGCATGACATTCCACGCTATCTTTTGTATATGCCTCATCAGAGGAAATAACTGGCGTCACAGCAATTTCCGCAGAAACAGCCTCAGCCGCAACCGCTGACGATACGGCAACGTCTGCCTGTGCAAGATAGGAAACGCTTGTAAAAGCAATTACGCCAAGAAAGAAAGCAAAAGTAAGGTATTTCTTCATAATATTCTCCAATGTTTAAGCGATTGATCGATGATGTCCGTAGTTACAAAGGCAGACCGTCTCCAGTCTTATATAGTGTAAAAACACATCCTTCCAAGCTACTTGTGAAGTCTCGCTCCCTATAACAAAAAAAGCAAGAAGCAATATCTTTTATGAGAGTATGCACATAATGAAAATCTAGATTCAGGATATAGCCTTTTTATTCCATAAATGTGAAATGATGCCAATGATAACATTGGTAAGTGCCAATGCCAACAAAATGCCCGTGAAACCGTAATATTTCCCGGCAATCCAAGCCATCGGAACATAAAGAGCGAAAGCACGCAGCAGGTTCAGAAATACGGCTGGCAATGGCCTTCCCATGCCAATCAATGCCGCATTATAAATCACGAGAATGCCAAACGCTACGTAACTTATTGGCACGATACGCAAATACTGCACGACCAGAGAAAAAACCAAAGGATCATCGTTAAAAAAAAGCGAAATTCTTTCCGCGAAAATCCACAAAACCACTGCAATCATAAAACCCCATATCTGAGCATACTTTGCGGCAATATTACGAATTTCGCTAACGCGTCCATAGTTTCCAGCTCCAAAATTCTGACCAGTAAAAATAAGCACACTTGCACCCAACGAGAAAAAAATCATAACGGAAATGCTCTCAATCCGCATCGAAACACCCAAAGCCGCCACAGCTTCCTTACCCAAACCCGCCGCTATCCATGTGATCACCGCCAACGCCAATGGCACTAGCAGATTGCTAATGATGAATGGAAAACCTACATGAAGGATTCTTTTCCATGATTCTACAGATCCTCTGTGAAAAAGTACCGACATCAAGAGTCTTTTTCTGAAAATCAGAAAATACAACGAGACTGCAGACATCAGTGAGTAGGTAGCAATCTGACTGAGTGCAGCCCCTTGAAAGCCCATCTTAGGAAAGATTCCCCATCCAAAAATCAGAAAAGGGTCAAGGCAAATGTTTATTACAGCCGCCGATGTCATTATAATGGAAGGAATCCGCGTATCCCCGGTGGCACGAATACATGAGTTCCCGATCATCACGATAGACAAGAAAATCATGCCACAGTACCAGACGATCATA
Source organism: Alphaproteobacteria bacterium (assembly GCA_023136145.1). Classification (GTDB taxonomy): domain Bacteria; phylum Pseudomonadota; class Alphaproteobacteria; order Micavibrionales; family UBA2020; genus PALSA-926. The sequence goes on along the minus strand of JAGLRU010000290.1, from coordinate 6,928 downwards.
TAATGATGGATCATCTGCAATGTTTCCCCCTCTGCCCCCATCAACCGAAAAATGGGGTCAATCAGAAAATATCCAGTGATGGCAAAAACAAAAACAAAAACAACGGTCAGCACAAAACTATCCGTAGCCAAACGTCGCACCTTGTTAAAATCACCCTCACCGAAAACACGGGAAAGCACAGACATGTTCCCAATCGACAAGCCGTAAATGATCCCCATAAAGAACATCACAACCGGCATTACAAAACCTAGTGCCGCAAGCGCGGATGTTCCGAGTCGCGAAATATACAAAGTATCGATAATACGGAAGGCTTCTATTGCTAACGTACCTAACATCACCGGAAGCACAAGACGGCGCAAATGCGGTGCCACACCCCCTTCTAATAAATTTTTCCGATCTATCGTCATTCAGAATCGTCCCCTTACTTGCCTGTGGCTTCTAAAAGCGCGTTTATAACGGCTTGTTTGCCGAGTAATTCTCCCAAAATAATCCCTTCCGGCACTCCGGGACCATAAATGATATTGAAAGGAATGCCAAATTTTCCGTACTTCCTAAGATACGCAGCGATTTTTTCGTCGCGATGCGTCCAGTCAGCCTGTAAGCACAGAACATTGGAGCCGGAAAGAATTTTTCTGACTTCCTTCCGACCAAATGCCATACTTTCGTTGACCTTGCAAGTCAGGCACCAATCGGCGGTAACATTCACTACAACTATCCGTCCTTCCTCCACTGCTGGCTCGATCAATGCTTCATCAAACCGAACCCATCCATCATCCGGCGCGACTGGTGCAGACACCAACGACACCAGCACACTGAAAAGCCATAGGGCGGTAAAAACGAGAGCAAGAGCCAGTATTTTTTTGAGAGTCACCATCCATTTTCCAGGCTTCGGAATATGCCTGAAGAAGCGCGGAGACACCGCCAGAGCCATATATGGAGCAGCCATACCAATACCAAGGAAAGTAAAGACAGCCAGAATATCAACCGCACCACGCGCCAAAGCAAACCCAATCGCCGTACCAAGAAATGGTGCCGTACATGGAGTCGCCAACAGCGCGGCGAAAGCCCCCGTCAGAAAATGCCCTATCAGGGTCGGCTCATGCTCCTGCCTGACAGGCATATTTTTGGCAATAAATCGTGGCAATGGAATTTCAAACAACCCACACATATTAGCGGCGAAGATGGTAAGAACAACAATAAGAAAGACCATGAATGCGGGATGCTGAAACTGAATTCCCCAGCCGATGCTACGACCAATAGCTTTCAGCGCAACCAAAACCCCAGCCAGCAGCCAGAATGAAAAGATGATCCCCACCGCCGAAGCCATAAAATTCCGAAATATCTGCCCGCGATGGATACGATGATCCTTACCTCCATGACTCATCACGGACAATATTTTGAGCGACAAAACAGGCAGAACGCAAGGCATCAAATTCAGGATCAACCCGCCAAGAAATGCCAAAAACAAAAGTCCGATGTCAATACTCTCCCGCTGCACATCCGAAGAGATACCGACTCCGAGAACGCCGCGCCTCTCAAAAGCATGGTCATGGTCGGTAACTGTCAGAGCTATCGAACCGCGCCGCAGTTTTTTTTCCAAGACTTCCATCGAATCACCGGAACGAACAGGTGCCTCTATATCCAGTTTCCGCGTAGCAGGATCATAGGAAAAAACAGGCTTACCAACACTAATAAAGGTGGAAGGCTCGACAAACATGTCGGCATCAGCTCCAAAAACAACCATCGCGTACGCCTCGACATGAAGCCTGATTTTTTGGTCATCCTCCTTTTCCAACCAGATCGACTTGACGGAAAAATTTTCTTCTTCTACAGACTTAGGGATTCTACGAAGAGCCTCTGTCAATGCAAACTGACCGACTACGGAATATTTAGCTTCTCCGACAGGAATTTGAAGTGACAAACGGAAGGATTCAGGAATACAGATCGCGTTGCATATAAGCAAATCCATCTTAAGCCGTAAAATAATAGGCTCGCCGGGGATAGAAGGCGTAACCGCAACCGGAAAAGTAACTTCGTTTTCATAGCCGTAGTTATCAATATCAGAAGCGACGAACCGAGTCGGGGATGGCCACCGGATTTTAACATCCTTGACGTTTTCCGAGTCCGTCCAGTCAAACACCGGAGGCAGCCCAGCCTCTCCCGGAGTGCGCCAATACGTCTTCCAACCGTGAGCAAGCCTTACCTCTATGCCAACCGGAACGGTTTTCAACTGACCGACCCCCTCCACGGAAGAAAATATCCGTGTTTGCACATGGCGCGAATGTTCAGCCGCTCGTGCAGATGCAGGAAGACATATAACAAAGGCCAGAATAACAATGATAAAAAAACGCATATCAATGAAGCTCCATCGTACTGGCATTATATGACTGAACCTTAAACTATCCATACGCAATAAAGAAACCCGCCATACGGCGGGAATCATTTATACATCTCTCGCCACGTCAATCAGCCATACATCGGATTAACGGTAGGATCAAAGGGCTTGTAAGATGCAGTCATAACACGCTTGTCTTTGGCATTATATTTGTCTGCGGAATCAAAGTATGGTCTGGCCGGATCTACAATAAGGCAAAGTGTTTGCGACTCACCGATGTCTTCCTCACAATATCTAGAATTGCAGTCGTAATCTTCAAGAATGGCTTGTTTAGATTTTTCATTAACATCAACGGAAACAGCCCTTTCAGAAAACTTAATTCCAACGCAGAGATCATATTCTTTGCAAAGTTTATGAAGTGCCTTATAACCTTCCATACCTTTAACATCGTCCAAAACTTGATGAGGAAGAGAAAAAATACCTGCATTAATACGATCGTATTCATTTTCCAATGTTCTTTCAAAAATTGCAGGAAGCACTGTTTTCGCCAAAAAGCACAACATATCGTTAGTATCAGCAATATTATTTTCTTTAGCTTTCTTAGCGTCTATACGAGCCTTTTCTTGGAAATTTTCATGAATACTTTTTTTATTTAATTCAGAGCACATTTCAAGTTTTCCTTTGATTGTCAGAATATTTAGATGCCTCAAACTATTGAATCAATCATACATTTACCAAAGCTCAAAGATTTCTATATTATTCATAGCATGTCTTTGCATAAAATAAATAAAAAAAGCAAAATTTTTATATATAGTTTTTTCTAAATTTTCTGATAGACATTTCCTTTACACCATGCTGTTCCTCGCCCTCTCATTGTCATCCCGACAGAGCGCGAAGCGCGACGAGAGATCTGGTTCGTTGCACCAAGAAAGATCCCTCGTCGCTTCGCTCTGTCGGGATGACAACATTATTGTAGTGAGATTCCGGCCTCCGCCGAAATAACGCAAAAAAAGGTTTTTAGAAGTGACCTTTATTCCTCCGGCCAGCGACGATGAATCCATAGCCATTGTTCGGGACGTTCACAAATCCAGTTCTCAAGCTGACGGTTAATTTCTGTCAACAGAAGACGGATGTCCTGTTCCATGTCACCGGAACGCGGAATATCCAATGCCGGATAAACCGTCTCTCTAAACTTTGCACCTTTCAGCCGTTCGAGGCGCACAGGATAAACAGGGCATTCAAACCGCAGCGCGAAAAGAGCAATGGCAGACGCTGTCATGGCATCCCTCCCGAAAAAAGGGATGGGTACACCCTCGCCCAGCTTCTGATCCATCAGGATTCCTAACGCACCGTTTTTCTTCATCACCGACAGCATTTCCCGCGCACCACCAGCCCCCTTCGCAATAAGCCCTGCGGCACCTGCGCCACGAGCGCGACGAAGCAACCCCTCCACGCCGAGATTATTAGGTCTGCGATAAACTGTGTATATATCAAAGCCGATTTTTTTCGTAGAAATCGGACAAATTTCCCAATTAGCAATATGCGCTGCAAAAAAAATGGAAGACTTTCCACTATCCCGCGCCTTTACCAAATGCTCTTCTCCAACCAGTTCCACACGCTCCCATATTCGGCTAAGATGAGCATATTCGGCAAAAACACGTCCAAGATTATCCCACATGCCCACCACGATGTTTTCCAACTCCGCCGCGCTTTTAACGGGAAATGCCATCGCAAGATTTTTACGCGCTACATCCGAAGACGGGAGGAAATGACCGATGCACCGTCCAATCCATCCGCCAAGATCGGAAGCAGCATCAAGTGGCAAAAGACTGAAGAAAAAATAAGCAATATAGGCGAAAACAGTTTCCAGCGCATACCGTAACCGCCGCGCCAATGGACGTTTCTGATGCGTCATATCGACCTTTTCCGAAGGACACGCTCGATCAACGAAACAACCTCATCCTGATTATTCCAAACAAGATGGACTGAAAATTTCAGGATTTTCTGGCGCAGACTTTCCGGGAGCCTCACATAATCTTTTGGCGTCGTCACCAACAAAGCATTTTGTTTTTCCGCCTCCGCCACGATTTCCTTCAAGTCTTCTTCATCATAAGGGAAGTGGTCTGGAAATTCCTTCCAACTTTCCACCTGCGCTCCTGCGACTTCCAAAGTTTCCCTGAATTTTAGTGGCCGTCCAATTCCTGCGAAAGCAAAAACTTTTTTATCCTTTACGATTGGATTATTTTCGTCCGCCGCCAACGTCGCGTACAAAATAGGGAGATCGACACGACTCCCGATATAATCGGTCATACCTGCTTTATCTTCCCCTACGATAATGACAGCATCCGCCCGGCTAAGACCGAAATCCACACGTTCACGCAAAGGCCCAGCAGGGATGATCTGCCTGTTACCCAGACCTGCGACTCCGTCAATCACCAAAAATGAAAAATCCTTATAAATAACCGGATTTTGAAAGCCATCATCCATAACGACTATATCGGCTCCAGTATCCATAGCAGCCTGCGCACCCAGAGGACGGTTAGCTGATATCCATGTTGGTACCTTTTCAACCAGCAACAGAGCTTCGTCCCCAACATCGATAGCAGTATCGCGTCCGGGGCTGACCTGAAGTGGGCCTTTTTCCATCCCGCCATAACCACGACTCAGAAGATGCGGGTTATAACCTTTTTCCTTCAGAAGATCGGTCAGTGACAGGACGACAAGCGTTTTTCCGGCACCTCCCGCCACCAGATTCCCGACACAAACAATCGGCTTTTCCATCGGAACAGGAAAATAAAGGTCAAACTTCCGTCGCGCAATCCAGCCATAAATCCAGCCGATGGGAGTCAGAACAGATTTGATCCATTTTTCAACGGCTGATTTCTGCTGATACCAGAAAAAGGGCGTAGAGATCATGCAGTATCCACCTTTCGTTCGGTTAAAGCCTTGTCCATAAAAGGAACAAGCAAAGCGATGGTTTCATCCACAATATGCACCTGTCGCTGCGTCCAATCCTTTGCAGCATCAGACATGGCTGAAAAATGCTCTGGATTACGCAAAGCAATGGCGAGCTTTTCCACTAGTACATCATCATTTTCCACTCGCAATACAGCCTTCAGATTCTCGAAATCCTCGCAGACAAAAAGAAAATTGAACATGTGAGGCCCGTAAAAAATCTGACAGCCAAGTTGCGCAGGCTCTATTGGATTGTGTCCTCCAACTGGCATAAATGACCCCCCCAAAACGCACACTCTTGACAACCGATAGAAAAGTCCCAGTTCCCCAAGAGTGTCAGCGATATATAAGTCATTTATATCCTGCGGAAGACCACCTTTAGAACGGCGTACGGCAGAAAGTTCGTCAAGATCGGCAAGACCGGAAATCAAGCGTCCCCGCTTTGGGTGGCGTGGTACTATGATAGTGAGAAGTTTCGGCACCAACTTACTGAGTTTCTTATGCACGCGAAAAGCAATTTCCTCCTCCCCAAGATGAGTGCTTGCCCACAAAACAAGCGGGCGCGAGCCAACGGCATTTTTGAGAATTTCAAGCTTCTCCTCATTGCAAGGCAGCGGTGCGGCTGCGTATTTCAAATTGCCGGAAACGCGCACTTCAGAAGCTCCCAGCCGCCGGAGTCGTACAACCTCCTCCTGATTTTGCCCAAGACAAAGCTGGAATGTACTTAGCATGGAACCGATGGCACCTCTTGCAAGATGCCAAAGAAAAAACGATTTTTGGGATATGCGTGCGTTCAGAAGAACAGCAGGAATACTGCGTTCCTGAATCCCAGTCAGCATATTTGGCCAAAATTCGGATTCAGACCAAATTACCATATCTGGCCGCCAATAATTCAGAAATTTTTCTGTCCAATCTGGATGATCCACCGGCATATATTGGTGGAAAGCTCGCGAAGGCAAGCGATCTGCAAGCAAACGCGCCGAGGTCACCGTTCCCGTTGTCACCATAACCTGAATATCTGAATAATCGTCCAGCAGCCTCCGTATCAGCACAAGCAGAGACTGAGCCTCCCCGACGCTGGCCGCATGAAACCAAACCAGCGGCTCGTTTCCCCTCGCTTTCGACGGGAGCCCACGACGCTCATCAATGCGCGATATATCCTCCTTGCCACTACGCATCCGATGGCTCAAATAAGCCTCCAGCAGTGGAGTTGACCATTTCATCAAAGTTTTATAAGCAGAAACTAACATTGGAATCCCTTTATATTGCCGACCAAGTATAAAGCAGCTTAAACTTGTTTCAAGAAATGACTTTTGGAGTATCGGAAATGAACAGTAAACAAAAAGCGATTGAAAATCTAAAAAAGCAGATCAGGCTGGAGCGGGAACGTCTTGGGCCAGATGGAATCAAAGAGCTTGAAAAACTGGCCAAAAACATCATAAAGCCAGAGCGAGTGGACACTTTACCTGCCGGAATGGTTCCTTATGACAAAAAAGCAGCGATAAAAGCATTTGAAATTTTTCTAAAAAACCACGGCGATCCCGAAGAATTCGAAAGACGGCTTAGGGAAATGATTAGAAAATCAAGCCATTAGTGCAGTGTTCCTGTAAATAACTTCCCTCCCCGACTTTTGCTAAG
>JAGLRU010000029.1 GCA_023136145.1 Alphaproteobacteria bacterium | reverse complement strand
CATTGGCGCGTAGCTGCGAATAGATGGGTTGAAAAATTCAGATGATGCTATCTATAACTGAATCCAAAGTTATCCATACACTCTCGCGTTTCCCGCATTAAAGTAACTCGTCACCTCCGACTCGTTCGGGGGTCTAAAAGCGCGTCTGCGTGTCCTATGAGTCATAGACCCATATATTGTCATCCCGACAGAGTGCGAGGCACGACGAGGGATCTGATTCGTTGCACCAAGGAAGATCTTTCGGTTAAAAGCCTCGGGATGACAAGAGAGAGAAATCCGTGTGTATCCGTGTTCATCCGTGGGCTTTTACGCCCTTAGCCATCCTTCAAAATCAGCCAGTGCCCGCGAAGTGTGGGCTTTTTTTCGATCCCTGCCGCGAAGTTTTTCATTGGGGAGCGGGGGAAATAGGCCGAAGTTGATGTTCATTGGTTGGAAGGTTTCGGCATTCGCGCTAGTGGTTATATGGTTAAGCAATGCGCCCATTGCCGTCGTTATTGGTGGTGTTGAAATATCCTGCCCTAGCATTTCTATCGCGGCGAATCGTCCTGCCATCAGACCAACGGCTGCACTTTCGACATAGCCCTCGCAGCCGGTGATTTGCCCTGCAAAACGGATATGCGGCATTGATTTTAATCTAAGCGTGGTATCAAGCAGTTTTGGGCTGTTTATAAAGGTGTTGCGGTGGATGCCACCAAACCGCGCGAATTCGGCGTTCTCCAGCCCGGGAATCATTCTTAACACGCGAGCTTGTTCTGCAAGTTTCATTTTCGTTTGGAAGCCAACGAGGTTGAATAAAGTGCCTAGCAGGTTGTCTTGCCGTAGTTGGACGATTGCGTGCGATTTGATGGTTGGGTTGTGCGGATTGGTGAGTCCGACAGGTTTCATAGGACCGTAGCGAAGGGTATTGACCCCGCGCTTTGCCATTACTTCAATTGGCAGACATCCTTCAAAGTAGGGAGTGTCTTTTTCCCACTTTTTGAATTCTGTTTTTTCGCTTGAGACGAGCGCGTCAATAAATGCTTCGTACTGTTCCTTGTCCATCGCGCAGTTGAGGTAATCTTTTCCCGTTCCTCCTGGGCCGGGTTTGTCGTAGCGCGACTGAAACCAAGCCTTTGACATATCGACACTTTCCCTCAGCACGATAGGTGCTATCGCATCGAAGAAGGCTAGATTATTTATATGGGTCAGTTTTCCGATAGCTTCGGCAAGGGCGTGGGAAGTGAGTGGGCCTGTCGCGACGATCACATTTCCTTGTTCCTCCGGCGGCAGTTTAGTAATTTCCCCACGCTTGATGATGATGTTCGGGTGGGCATGAAGTTCTTTCGTCACCGCTTCGGAAAAAGCCTCGCGATCAACAGCGAGCGCGGAACCCGCCGGAACTTTCGTTGCATCTCCGCAGCGTATGATAAGCGATTCGGCGCGGCGCATTTCTTCATGCAACAGTCCGACGGCGTTGTAGTCCGCATCGTCGGATCGGAAAGAGTTGGAGCATACTAGCTCCGCGCACTTATCCGTCCTGTGCGCCTCTGTGGAATTGATGGGGCGCATTTCGTACAGTACGACCTTCACGCCTGCTTGGGCGATTTGCCATGCAGCTTCTGATCCCGCCATTCCGGCTCCGATGATATGGATGAACTTTTTCATGTTTTAAATGGATATAATGATTTGGAGACGAATTCCACCTAAAATAATTGCGTTATACCTGCGCCGATAATGTGGAAGGGTTTATGCTATATTGTAGAACCCTGCGACGTCTCAGTACTAGAAATGTCGCCGTAAAGCTGTTCGACAGGACAAGAACTGCTGGATAGAGCCATGTCGAGATGATGTAATGCTCAATTGCCAGCAACGCGAATAAATGGCAGAGTGAAAGTAGAATGTAGGCTCCCGCGCTTTCTTCATATGGTTTGGCCCAAGATTTGCGGAGGGTCGGAAAATAGCCGAGCGTGTCAATTATGCAGACGAGGACGACCGACCAAACTGGTGTTTTCGTTATGACCCAGAGGGGGATGGCTGAAAGAGCGACTCCGAGGATGATCCAGTCGTTGCGTTGGATATTGCGTTCTCCCTTGAACAGGGCAATGATGAAAATGACGTAGCAGCCAAAAGAACCGAATCCGCACGCCCAGGAACCTGCGCCGGAGCCTTCGGTCATTTGCGCCATGAATCCAATGCTGGAAATCACCGCCCAGATCAGCCAAGAGAAAGCGTGCGGACGCGTACTACCCCGAAAAATCGCATTGAAGTAATTTACGCGCGAACACAGCATCATTAGGACAGAAAATATGCCGAGGGTTTCTATATATGTCATTATAGCTTTCTAGAACGAGTTGGATGGCGTGTTGAGAGTGCGATACATTTGATTATGTTCACATAATATTTAATAACATGTTAATTGGAGGTTGATTCCACATAAAAGTGATTGCGTCATACTTGTCTTTTTCTTATGAATGTACTGTCGTATGACGTTTAGTCCCACAGTGTGGTGGAATCAGATATTGTGATTTATTAACCAAGGAGGTATTATGGCGACAGTGATGGAAGAAATAGCTCGCCGCTGCGAAAAGCAGAAAATTTATAATGTCGAACACGGGATTACGCCGGAAACGGTTCGCAAGGGTATTTCTGATATTCTACAAAGCGTATTTAAAAAAGCTGACCATGTAACGGTGAAAACTGGAGCGGAAGATATGCCGAATCTGGTGGGTAAAGAGCTGAAAACGCATATAAGCAGAATCGAAAAAAAAGATGAAACAAGCTGCTACCAACCTTGAGTTTGAGGAAGCCGCTCGTCTGTGCGACGAAATCAGAAGGTTGGAGCAAGCTGAACTGCAGCTACCAACAAAATGACGAGAAAAGAGACTCTTTCACACAATCTTGCTGAAAAACGGTCGATGCAGAATTTGTCAGAGCCTAACTCGTTTCATCAAATTACCAAAAAGACCGGTTTTTACTTTAGGAGGGGTCGTCATATTTGCCGGGTCTTTTCTGACTTCAGCGACAATTTTCTGAACGCTCCCATCTCCAAATACACTTTCGTAAAATATCAACGATCCGGAACAAGAAGACAACTCATCTCCATTTGATATTTGCTTTTCTAAACCATCCGTAAAGGTTCCGACCATTTCCTTAATAAGGTCTTTTTTAATATCAGGTATAACTTTAAATCCTAAATCAAAGATTCCTTTTTCTTTCAAACCATTCTCAGCCGCAGACCTAAACGCTTTTATTAATGCATTTTTTTTAATCCCGTAAATGTCTACGTTATTGTCATTCATTGCTTTGGTCCTCTAGTAAGGGTGATTTTATATTTATGGAAGAATGATACCACTGTACGTAATTCAGAGTCAATAATTCGTTTTGTTAAATGTTTTAGCCGATTTTTTGATGTTATGTAATAGCTTTCTGAAAAATGTAAAAAAACTTAAGAAATTCCTGTTAACTAAAATTAATTTAGTTGATACACTCGTCGAGTGAATTAGATTGCGGCTCGAAGATATAAACAAAAACGTTTGTTGAAAAAAAGGGGTGCCACAATGCGGGTTCTACTTATTGAAGACGATCAGTCCACTGCGAAAAGTATTGAGCTGATGCTAAAGTCGGAAGGTTATGTCGTTGATATGACCGACATGGGGGAAGATGGGCTTGAGATTGGAAAGCTCTACGAATACGACATTATCATTCTCGACCTGATGCTGCCGGACCTTGATGGTTATGAGGTTCTCAAGCGTCTGCGCTCTGCAAAAATCGAAACTCCGGTACTTATTTTGTCGGGGCTTTCGGAACTCGACAGCAAGCTAAAGGGTCTTGGCTTCGGTGCGGATGATTATCTGACCAAGCCCTTTGACAAGCGTGAGTTGATGGCACGTTTACATGCCATTGTTCGTCGTAGTAAGGGGCACGCGCAGAGTATCATCACAACCGGTTCAATCATGGTGAATCTTGATGCTCGCACTGTCGAGATAGACGGCAAGCAGTTGCATCTAACCAGCAAGGAATACGGTATCCTCGAATTGCTTTCGCTTCGTAAAGGTTCCACGCTGACAAAGGAAATGTTCCTTAACCACCTTTACGGCGGTATGGACGA
>JAGLRU010000289.1 GCA_023136145.1 Alphaproteobacteria bacterium | reverse complement strand
GCAGCTTTTGACCTTTTTTTCATGAATATTCCTATACCTCCTAAAGCTATAGTCTCCGGATATTGGCCGATCTGCGCCGAGTTGGACGATATGCCGATTTTACGAGAACTGCTACGCCGAAACCATACTTGCGCCCTGCCACATGTGGTAGAAGACGGGAAACCTCTGATATTCCGCGCTTGGGATTTATCCACACCGATGACCACCGGAAAGTTTAATATCAAGGAGCCGGCATCCGATTCCGTAGTAATCCCCGATATTATCCTTGTACCGATGGCGGTTTTTGACTCAAAAGGACATAGAATCGGCTATGGCAAGGGGTTCTATGATATGACTCTGGAGCAAGCGAAAAAAGACAGGTCAGTTCTGGTGGTTGGTCTTTCTTATGAATCTCAATCATATAACAAGCTCCCTACAGAAAAGGGCGATATCAAAATGGACATAATCGTGACAGACAAAAAAATCCATACCTTCGAAGAAGGAGCTAGCTCGTGAAAATCCTTTTTCTAGGCGATGTAATCGGACGCAGTGCTAGAGATGAAATCATCGCGCAACTTCCAGATCTGCGCAGTAAATACAAGCTGGATGCTGTGATAGTAAACGCCGAGAATGCTGCTGCTGGTTTCGGCATCACTTCTCGAATTTGCAACGATCTTTATAAAGCCGGAGTGGATTGCATCACCACTGGTAATCATATCTGGCAACAGCGCGAAATCATTTCCACCATCGGTAACAATCCGAAACTTCTGCGCCCGATCAACTTTCCGAAAACCACGCCGGGCAAAGGCTCTTATATTCTTCAGACCGTACACGGGCATAAAATTCTAGTGACAAACGTTATGACACGTCTTTTTATGGACGCGCTGGACGATCCTTTCGCGGCGATGGATAAGCTCTGCAAGGAAAACCTCTTAGGAAGGGATGTAAACGCCATCGTCATCGACGTGCATGGAGAAGCCAGCAGCGAAAAAATGGCAATGGGTCATTATTGCGATGGACGCTCCTCTCTCGTTATCGGCACGCATACGCATATCCCAACAGCGGACGCACAGATTCTGCCGAAAGGTACCGGCTACCAAACCGATGCTGGTATGTGCGGCAGCTACAACAGCGTGATCGGCATGGACGCTACACTGTCCGTCAATCGTTTCGTTCGCAAAATGCCCGGCGAACGACTGCGACCGGCGGAAGGTCCCGTCACGCTTTGTGGCACAATAGCTGACATCGATCCAAAAACAGGTCTCTGCACAAAAATCGAACACTTCCGAATGGGCGGAAGACTGTCACAAGCATTGCCGGAGGTAGCATGAAATTATTAAAACCGATAACACTGGTTATTATTGGCACATTTTTGATGCTCGCAGGAGCCGTTTATTTTGCCACTCCCGCACAGACGGTAAAACAGACGACGGATCAGCCACCTCCCGGCCTTGAGAAACTGGTCATCGAAAGTAAGAATGGCGTAAAGCACGTATTCCAGATTGAAATTGCTAACACTCCGCAAGCGTGGGAAAGAGGCCTGATGTTCCGCGAACATTTGGATCCAAATCAAGGCATGTTATTCGAGCTGGGACGGACGGGGGTCGTAAGCCTCTGGATGAAAAATACGCTGATACCGCTTGATATGGTGTTTATCTCTCCTGATGGTACGATCATGAAAATCCACGAAAACGCCGAACCAAAATCCTTCAAAAGCATCAGTTCGGAAGTTGCGGTTTCCGCCGTACTGGAAATCAACGGCGGGCGAACCAAAGCACTCGGAATCTCCGCAAGAGACAAGGTTATCCATCCTTATTTCAAAAGATAGAAAGTTGACCACGAAAGCAAAATTATGCGATTAGAGCTAGTCCTACTTTGTTGGACAGATTTGCGGCAAAGTTAAGCTACAAATGGTTGGTTGATGCTATGCCACTTCTTTCCATTTATAGCATGGTGTATACTGCCCATAAGTCTACTTCTTGAATTTCTTTGAGACTGTCGTAGATAACGAAAGTTATTTATGATAATTATTGGGGCTGTACCAGTTAATTAGCCCATATGTTGTTTAACCCATTGTTTTAGTTGCGCTAATTGATTTGTTGGGTTACTGTTGTTAAATTGCCATTCGCACTCCTTTAAAAATAACGGAAAATGCTTGGCAGGAACACCATTAAATTTCCGCATATGACGCTTGGCTTGATTCCAAAAGTTCTCAATTCCATTGATGTGGTTATGTTTGTCAGCAAACAATTTTGAATGATTAATCCGATAGTGCTTGAACTCAGAAACATCCAAAATATTATAACCTCGCCAACAATCAGAATAAACGATACTGTCTGGCTGGATTTTGTTTCTGATAATCGGTATCATGGTTTTACTCTTAGCGTTAGAAATGACTTGTGTATATACCTTTTCACCACGTTTAAGGATTCCAAATACAGGCACTTTCCCTGCCGAGCCTCTTCCGCGTTTACCCTTACGATGACCTCCAAAATAGCTCTCATCCACCTCAAATTTTCCTGAAAGTAGGGTTGAATTTTCTGTTTCAAATACTATGATTTCACGGAGACGGCGATAAAAATAAGCTGCTGTTTTGGAATTAATGCCAACTAAATTTGCAGCACAACGGGCTGTTGTTCCAGCAATAAAATGCTCCATTAATCGCCTTTGTTTTTCTTTACTTAATCTACTTTTTCTCATGCTCTACCATTAACTTTATTTAGTTAACTGGTACAGCCCCTAAAAAATCTACAGTAATCTTGGGAGCAGGTGCGACTGTTGCAGTTGCTGCAGTTGCTGCGACAGGTAATTTAGACACTGTTGTAAACATTTTTTACGGTGGGCCTCCTCCTGACCTTACTAGTGTCTTCGTTGAATCCTGCACAAACGTCCAGCCCATGTCGGATGTTATACAGATGACTCCTGAATTGCCTACGCCGGGTTCAGACCCGCTCCATACTGTTAAGGTTCAGATACCCGATGATGAAAAAACAATTTGTGATTGCGTTGAAGTAGTAGCTGACAGATATAAGATTGCAACCAAAGGGATGTAATAATACGGCTATACTTCCGGCAACGAAAAAGAATTTCAGTTTGAATTATATGATTGATTTACTTTGATGAAGGCTTCTGGAGTGCTGATATGATGCCATTTACCATCATGTCGCAGTCCACGAAGCCTTCTTTTTTGTTCTGCTTTATGAAACAGTTCCAGAAATGAGAAAGCTCCCGCTGGTGCTCCAGTAAACAAGCGTGGATGTACAATGCGCGGTCCTGCAAAAACATAGTTTGCTGTCTTGCCTTTGTTTTTGGCAAAAACCGGATAGTCAGACCTTTCTTCCAGATAATAATCGCCACTTCCCGTATAAGACTGGATTTTTTCCAAAGGATACAGCAACAATAGTAAATCCATTTTAGAAGAATCCCATGCGTCTGCAAGAGCCGTCAATGTCGGTTTTTTCCCGTTCGTCCACACCACATCAGCATTAAGCACATAAAATGGCGTATCATCAAAAAAGTCGATCATTCGGTTAACGCCGCCACCGGTATCGAGCAATTCAGTTTCGCGAGAAATAACTATCTTCGGGAATTTTCTTATACTGAGATGATCCTCAATCATAGAAGCAAGGTAAAAAGTATTCACTACCGCCTCACTAACACCAACCTCAGCCAACTCGTCAAGCACACGATCCAGCATCGTCTTTCCACCTACCGTGAGCAGTGGCTTTGGACATTCGTTCGTAAGTGGACGCATACGCTCACCCAGACCGGCGGCTAGAACAAATGCTTTTTTGGGTGGTAATATTGTCATTTCATTTTCTCCAGCCGCTCGCACCATGTTCCAAAAGGAGTGAAAGTTATCTGGCGTGAATTTTCAGAATCTTCAACAAAGTCAAACTTTATTTCCAGCCTGTCTTTCGGCAAAAGATTTCCCAACCTGTCCGGCCATTCGACCAGAGAAACGCCGGAGCGACGCGCCTCATCCCATCCCAATTCCAGAACATCCATCTCTTTTTTTTCTAAACGATAAAGATCGAAATGCCAGATGGACAGTTCGGGCAGATCATATACCTGCACCAGCGTGAATGTGGGACTCGGTACCTCTCCGGTGGCGGGAGACAGCGTATGGATAAGCGTTCTGGCGAAGGCCGTTTTCCCCACGCCAAGACTTCCTGAAAGCGTCACAACATCACCTGTTTTTAGCAACGGCGTAAAACGCGCAGCCAACGTCTTCAGCGCGTTTTCGTTATCAATTAGCAGTGTTTTATACGTCATTTTCTGATAAACTTATCCTTCAGAATAAAATTAGCGGTTATCCTTATGCCAGAAAAGAAATATCTGACGGATGTGGCAATTGTCGGTGCGGGGCCTGCGGGATTGTTTGCGGCGTTTGAGTGCGGCACGCTAGGGATGAAATGCCATATTATTGACAGTTTAGAGCATATCGGCGGTCAGTGTACCGCTCTGTATCCAGAAAAGTCGATTTATGATATTCCGGGTTATCCCTCCATTTCGGCTGGGGAACTAATTGAAAAATTGGAAAAGCAGGTGCACCCATTCGCGCCCGTTTACCACCTAAATCAAACAGTCGAAACGCTGAAACGTGGAGACGATGGTTACTACGAAGCAAGGACATCAAATGGTGCAGTCATCCAATGCAAGGCGGTTATCATCGCTGTTGGCGCGGGTGCTTTTGGTCCTAATCGCCCACCCATCGATGCTTTGACATCTTATGAGGGGAAGTCTGTTTTCTACATGGTCAGGCGGCGCGAAGATTTCGCCGGAAAGACACTGGTAATCGCGGGTGGCGGTGATAGCGCAGTGGACTGGGCGGTCTCCCTCGCTGATATTGCCAGAAAGATATATTTTGTGCATCGTCGCGATAAATTCCGCGCCACGCCTGAATCGGTTGAAAAACTGGAAACAATTGCCAAAACCGGAAAAATAGAAAAAGTGATACCGTATCAACTGCACGAGCTGACCGGCAGCAACGGTTTTTTAAAAACAGTAGAACTGACCGGTCTCGACGACAGAAAAAAAACAATCGAAGCTGATGTCTTGCTACCGTTCTTTGGCCTCGCACCACAATTGGGTGTGATTGCCGGATGGGGCATCCATACCGACAATCACCGTATTCCCGTTGATCAATCAACACAGCAAACCAATTTGGCTGGTGTGTTTGCCATCGGGGACGTTGCGGTTTATCCACGCAAGCTAAAATTGATACTTACCGGATTTTCAGAAGCCGCCATAGCAGCCCATGCAATTTATCCACTTGTCTTTCAGGGAAAAGAACTCCATTTTGTATATTCAACAACGAAAGGTGTCCCTTAACATGTTTATTCAAACGGAACAGACCCCAAACCCTTCCAGCCTCAAATTTCTGCCCGGCTGCGAGGTCATGGAACACGGCACTGCGGAATTCAAAAATACCGATGAGAGGGTAGCTTCGCCGCTTGCGGAAGCTCTTTTCAGAATACAGGGAGTTGCCAGAGTATTTCTTGGAGGGGATTTCATCACCGTTACAAAAGCTGACGATACACAATGGACTGCACTTGAGCCTGTGATCCTCGGTACTATCATGGAGCATTTTACCTCTGGACAAGAAGTTATATGTAACGGAGATGATGCCAACGGCTCAGAGGACGACGATGAAATCGTCCAGAAGATCAAGGAACTTCTTGATGTCCGTATTCGCCCGGTCGTTGCTCAGGATGGTGGCGACATTATCTTTGACTCATTTAAGGACGGAGTCGTTTACCTGCATCTTCGCGGATCTTGTGCCGGATGCCCAGGTGCAACTGCCACGCTTAAAACAGGAGTCGAAAGTGTGCTTAAGCATTTCATTCCGGAAGTCAAAGAAGTTCAGGTGGTGAAATAATACTTATATTGGCAGGAATCCATCAAGGGACGTACTTTGAAAGACAAATCTTTTCAATGCACACTAGGTAGTCACCCTCGCTTTATGCGGGGGTCTGGAAGCGTGTCCACGCGTCTTATGAGTCTACATGACGGCAGGACTGTTTTCCAGATGCCTACGCGAGGCGGGCATGACGGTGTCTTTGAATATTCCAAATGAGTTCTGACTTTAAATCCACGCCGACCGTTTATAATATCGCGGCGGGGCAATCCTTTGCCGACGCACTGGCGCAGGGAATACTAGAATCCACCCTTGAGGCTCCACTAAAGCTATCAGAATATATAATTTTATTACCAAGCCGCCGCGCCTGTCGAACATTGCGCGAAGCTTTTCTGCGCCTATCGGGAGGGACGGCCATTCTATTACCAGTTATGCGTCCTATCGGCGATGTTGATGCCGATGAGGTGGCTCTGTTTCTGGCGGCGGAAGACGACATCACGGAAAGCATCGACATCCCTCCCGCCGTCTCTAGGCTGGATCGACAATTACTACTGGCGCAAACGATTCAAAGATTCAAAAAAGACATGTCCTTCGATCAGGCGGCTGCACTGGCATCTGAACTAGGTCGTTTTCTTGATGAAATACAGACGGAGTGTCTAGGCTTTGACGGGCTGACCGGACTGGTACCGGAAGAGTTTGCTGAACACTGGCAAAAAAATCTAGAGTTCCTCAAAATCCTGACGGAACACTGGCCAGCCATCCTCAAGGATAGGGGTGTGATTGATTTCGCGGAACGGCGTAATCTACTGCTAAAAGCGCAGGTTCTAGCTTGGCAAAAACTTCCACCGCAAGGACAGGTTATCGCCGCCGGATCAACCGGTACAGTTCCAGCGGCAGCGGAATTATTGGCTTTGGTAGCAAAATTACCGCAGGGAAAGCTGGTTCTGCCGGGGCTGGACACAAACATGGACGCAAAGAGCTGGGATATTCTTGGCGAAGATCATCCGCAATTCAATATGAAAAAACTGCTACTAACGGTCGGCATAGAGCGTGAAGAAGTACTGGACTGGACGTTGCAGAAAAAACCCGTAATCAACCATCATCGTGTGCGCCTGATGTCAGAAGCGATGCGCCCCGCCGGAACTACTGAAAACTGGCGCAAGCTGGAAACCGGCACTATTGAGTCGCAGGCACTTGATGGCTTCACAAAGATAGAATGTGATACGCCGCAAGAGGAAGCGGACGTAATCGCCATTTCAATGCGTGAAACACTGGAAACGCCCGAAAAAACATGCGCCCTGATTACGCCGGATCGTCGTCTAGCGCGGCGTGTATCATTAAGTCTGCGACGATGGGGAATCAATGTAGACGACTCTGGTGGACAGCCGTTAACAGAGCTTCCAGTAGGAACATGGTTGATGCTAACGGCGGAAATGGCAGAGGAGGCTCTCGCTCCAGTGACGTTTCTGTCCTTCCTGAAACATCCTTTTTTAGCCGCCGGAATGCCGCCTAAAGAATTGTGCGACATGGTGTATTCGCTGGACAGACTTGCACTGCGGGGACCCCGCCCTTCCAGAGGATTTCAAGGCCTTCGTGATGCAGTGGTTGCAGCTAACGAGATCTCCCTATCAGACTTACTCGATAAAATCGAGGTCAGGATGAATGACTTCGTCCTGTTAATGTTATCTCCGAATGAAAAACCTTTCCGCGAACTCCTGACGCAGCATATCCGCATGGCGGAGGAGTTGGCGACAACGACAGACGTTTCTGGCGCAGATCGGCTATGGCGAGGAGATGGCGGAGAAGCTGCCTCGAAATTTCTCGGCGATCTGCTCAGGTCATCCGACGATGTTCCACCTCTGTCACCGGAGCATTATGTGTCTCTTCTCGGCACGCTGCTGAAAACTGTGACAGTGCGCCCTAGCTACGGTTCTCATCCGCGCCTGAGCATTCTGGGGCAGATAGAGGCGCGACTCTATTGCGCCGACAAAGTAATTCTAGGCGGACTGAACGAAGGGACATGGCCTGATCTTCCTGCGCACGATCCGTGGATGTCGCGTCAGATGCGAAAACAATTCGGACTGCCCTCACCAGAGAGAGGCATCTGCCTTGCAGCGCATGATTTCATTCAAGCTGGAACGGCTGAGGAAGTGATAGTCACACGTTCAAAAAAAGTGGACGGCACACCAACCGTTCCGGCGCGGTGGCTGCTGCGACTTGAAACAGTGCTAAAAGCTGTCGGGCTGGAAGAACCGAAAACACACGCGCTGAAATATCGCCAATGGGCGCGGGACATGGACAGACCATCAGAAATCATATCAATTTTAAGACCGGCTCCTACTCCACCAGTAGAAGCAAGACCTCGCAAATTATCTGTGACTCGAATCGAAAGTTTAATGCGCGACCCATATCAAATTTACGCGAAATATGTGCTTAACCTTAATGCGCTCGATCCACTTGATGCCGATCCGGGTGGTGCCGAGCGCGGCACGTTTATTCATGCGGCATTGGAGATGTTTGTCAGGGAATTTCCTAAGACTCTCCCTGACGATGCAAAAGATCAACTATTGAACTTTGGACAAATAGCATTGACAGAAATGCGGATATCGCATGAAGTTGAGGCATTCTGGTGGCCAAGGTTTGAGAAAATCGCCGATCTTTTTATCAAGCAAGAACGCGAATGGCGAGAAAAGGCTAGTCCAAATTTAACGGAAATCAATGGATGCTGGAAATTTGAATCCCCCGGCGGGTCTTTCATACTTACCGGAAAAGCCGACCGCATCGATAAACTTCTTGACGGAAGCTATGCAATCATCGATTACAAATCCGGCTTCGCACCTGAAGGCCGTGACGTAAAGGCTGGCCTTTCGCCGCAACTTCCTCTTGAAGCGGTCATTCTGGAGAAGGACGGTTTTGAAAAAATTTCCGGCGGGAAAGTCAGCGAACTGATCTACTGGAAAGTAACTGGTAGCGGACAAAAGCCTGTCGAGAAAAAATCCGCCACACCAAAGAACACAGAAATCGAACAGATAATCATGGATGCCGAGACGGGGTTAAAGGAACTTACAGCACGTTTTGATGAAGCGTCCACACCCTACCTAAGCCGTCCTCGTGCCGATGCAAAACCACGCTTTTCTGATTACGAACATTTGGCACGCACAAAGGAATGGGGCGTAACTGGAGATGACGGGGAGGAATCGGCATGACTGACTCAGCCCTCAGAGACAATTGTTCCTTAATCAAAATGATGCGTCACCCCCGCCTTGCGCGGGGGTTTGGTAGGCTGTCCAGCCGTCATATGACTTACAAGACGCGCGGATGCGCTTCTGGATGCCCGCGCGGAGGCGGGCATGACGGTGGTGATAAAGT
>JAGLRU010000288.1 GCA_023136145.1 Alphaproteobacteria bacterium | reverse complement strand
AAAAGCCGATAGCGGCGGCCTTGCATTTGAAATTGTACCCTCTGGCGGCAAGCGCGGCACGATAGAAACCGCCAAGAAAATGAAACAGCTCATGGGGCAGGTATTCTGGTACGCTTCCCAGCGCGGCCTTTGCCAACATAATTCGGCAGCCGACTTGCGCGATATTCTGCCAAGCGTTGAAGAAAAGCATCATGCCTGTGTTGCACCCAGCGAATTACCCAAGCTGTTACAAGCGATAGATGCCAGAGATAACGACATGAGCAAAGTAGCCATGCAGCTATTGGCTTTGACATTTGTACGCACTGGCGAGTTAATCGGCGCAAAGTGGGAAGAAATCGACTGGAACCGCGAAGAATGGCATATCCCGAAAGAGCGCGTGAAAATGAACCGCCCCCACATGGTGCCGCTTTCCCGGCAGACGTTGGCAATCCTGAAAGGCTTACAGGTACTCACAGGCGATAAGCCCTATATCTTCCATAGGCTTCGCCAGTCCAAGCATATCAGCAATGGCACTGTGTTGATGGCGTTGCGGCGCATGGGGTATCAGGGGCGCATGACTGGACATGGTTTTCGCAGTCTTGCCAGCACCGTTCTGAATGAAAGAAATTACCCGCCTGACGTGATCGAGCGGCAACTGGCGCATGAGGACGGCAACAAAAGCTGTTCCGCCTATAACCGCGTTGAATACCTTCTGGAGCGCAAGAAAATGATGCAGGACTACGCCGATATTCTTGATGCAATAAAAGCCGGAGGCGGCAAGATTGTGGCAGGAAAGTTTAAAAAAGTGGCTCATCGGGCGTTTTTGTTGGTGGAGAGTGAGCGATGAAGCTATATTTTGTCAATAAAAACAATGAGATATTTGTGTTTTCCTGTGTCTGAAAACGTGTCATGTTTTCGGCATGAAAAAATCATCGGACAAAAGAACTTTGCTTACCGCCTATTGCGTGCCGGGATTCCGGGCGCGGGATCTGGATTGCGGTGGCCGCGAGGTCTGGCTCGACTTCGAGATGCGTCGGGTGTACTGCAAGGCGTGCGGTGGCGTGAAGCGGGAGCGACTGGATTTTCTGTCGCCGAACGCGAAGTTCACCGAGAAGAATATCTCAAACTGAAAATCCTGACGACGAATCTACCGGAACTCTGAAAATCCCTGAAATCCACCCACAAAAACGCCCGATGAGCCGTAATTATTGGCTTGGCTATAATAACGGCTGGACAGCCTACCGAATGCCCGCACGAAGTGAACATGACAATGTTGGAGAATTTTTGGGTTTTTCAGCAGAGTAATAAAATGGCCAACTCTATTCCTCAATAAGAACTCGCTCATCGGGATCAACAAAACCCAGAACAACTCGCACCCGTTCATCCAGCATATCTGGATCAAGGCTTCCTGGACGCAAAAGCTTCACGCGGTTTTCAAGTACCTCGCGCTCGGCCAGCAGATGACCGTGTTTTTCCTTGGCTACAGCAAGTTTTTGATTCACTCCCCGCAACGCGAAATATCCCCTGTCTCCGTGCATCAGATGAAAACCGAAGTATATAAACACTCCGAAACTGAACAACGTGACAAGAAATTGCGAGATAAGATTACGATTATTTTTGGAAGCAGCTTTCATATCCCAATGGAATCATACGCGAGTCAGAGCGTCAACCAAAATCAGTATTCCCGTTTAACCGCAAAAACAATAAGATCGCTGAGATGCTGGCGTAAAGGATTATCCGGCACTCCCTTAAGAGCTTTCTTTCCCAATTCTGCGTAACGTCCGGCCTCTACCAGAGAGCTTTTCAGCGCATCATATTTTCCGATAAGCGCGAGTGCTTCCTGAAAATCCCCGTCTTTTTGCTGAAGGTCAGTCATGCAGCGATTCCAAAAACGCCTTTCATCAGCATCTGCTTCGGCAACAGCCCGGATAACAGGAAGTGTCATTTTACCTTCCTTGAAATCATCCCCGACAGATTTTCCTATACTCTTTTCGGAAGAGGAATAATCCAAAACATCATCCGAAATCTGAAAAGCGATTCCCAAATTCATGCCGTAATCTCGCATAGCTTGGCATTCCGAAGGAGACCCTCCAGCGACAACGGCTCCGACTTCACAGGCTGATGCGAAAAGTTCGGCTGTCTTGGAGCGAATCACTCTCAAATATTGCTCCCAAGTCGTTTCAATATCATTGGCGGTGGAAAGTTGCAGCACTTCGCCCTCGGCGATCACTGCGGAAGCTGTGGAAAGGATACGCAAAATGTCCAGCGAACCATCCTCGACCATCAACTGAAACGAACGGCTAAACAGAAAATCCCCCACCAAAACGGCAGCTTCATTTCCAAAAAGCGCATTGGCAGAAGCCCTCCCTCTCCGCCGAGTGCTGTCATCCACCACATCATCGTGCAATAACGTAGCAGTATGGATAAATTCAACGCAGGCGGAAAGCTTGTGCTGCCGCGTTCCCCGATATCCGAAGAGTGCAGTCGAAGCCAGCGTTAGAATGGGACGGATGCGCTTACCACCAGCCGCAATCAGATGTCCCGCCAGTTGCGGAATTATCGTTACATCCGATTGCATTCGTTCAAGAATCAGATCGTTCACCGCCGAAAGGTCGTCTTTCAAAAGTGCAGTCATCTTACCCAGAGGGTTTTCAATGACATCCGGTTGTGCTTTGTTGGATGTTTGTAACTTCATGTCTTTGTTATAGCAAAAAATAAGGAATAAAATAACAGATAATGAGTAAGCATAATATTGAAGTTATAGAAACAACCTTACTATGCGGACGTGTCAAACTGCTGCAACCAAAAATCGGTTTTCATGCCTCGATTGATGCCGTATTTCTGGCAGCAGCAGTTCCAGTCAAAGAACAGTATAAAGTGCTGGATGCAGGATGTGGCGTTGGCTCTGTTGGTTTATGCGTTACCTCAAGAAATAAAAATATCTCATTGACTGGAATAGACATTCAGTCGGAACTCATCGACATTGCTAACCAAAACGCCGATTTAAACGGTGTCGCTGATAGATGCGAATTTTTCCATGGTGATATACTTAAAGAAAAAGTCATTTCGGACAATACATTCAACGTCGTTGTTATGAATCCGCCTTATCTGGAAGATGGGGCGCATATCCCCTCTCCAGAGAAAATAAAAGCCACTTCTCACGGCGAAAATATCTCCGGCGCGAAACTGGAAGATTGGATCAAATATGCACACCGAAAACTAAAACAGGGAGGAATCCTAACGATGATCCATCGGGCAGACCGGATGGACGATGTCATTATCATTTTGGAGAAAAGACGATGGTTCGGTAGTCTGGTAATTTACCCACTATGGACACACGCAGGAAAAGATGCCAAAAGAATTCTTATTCAAGCACGCAAGGAACGTTACGCCCACATCGTCCTGAAATC
>JAGLRU010000287.1 GCA_023136145.1 Alphaproteobacteria bacterium | reverse complement strand
TTGCACAGTGTGCTTTGTGTATGGATCTCACTTCCAGTATTCCTCCTGCATCTCCAACATAGCAATTACTTTGTTTACGGTTTTTGCGGTGGTGTGGACATGCCGGGCGGGTGGTCTAGTATAATGTCGGCGGTGATGTTTTTAGGTTGACCGACAAGGATTGTAGTTAGATTTTCTGGTTTCAGCAGACGGGTTGCGACACGCTTGATGTCGGCGACGGTCACAGCATCGATCATGGCGTTGCGCCGATTAATATAATTGAAGTCGAGTCCGTCGCGCTGCAACCTGTTGAGTGTTCCTGAGATATTGCTCGTCGAGGTTAGCTCCAGTAATAAGGAACCTGTCAGGTAGGATTTGGCATCTTGCAATTCTTGTGCGGTGGAGCCTTCCTTTGCCATTTTTGCCCATTCTTGCCGGAGGAGTTTCAGGGCTTTTTCTACCTTCTCGTTGCTAGTGGAAAGATTGCCTTGAATAATAGCTGCATGTTTCATGTTGGCTAAGGATGTATAGATGCCGTAGGTGAGACCGCGTTTTTCCCGAAGTTCTTTCATCAGCCGTGCATTGAAACCACCACCGAGAATATAATTTAGAATGACGGCGGTGTGCCAGTCTTTGTCTTCGCGCCGGATGCCGCTTTCCCCGACTGAAATATATGTTTGCGGCGTATCCAGTGGTAGTAGGATGGTTTTTCCGGCGTAGTTGAAATTTGCTTCTGCAGAGATGTTTTTCCCACGCTGGGCAGAGAGGCTTCCGAATACAGCATCGATGGTATTCGCCGCTTCTTCTTTAGTGATGTCTCCGGCTATTGCCACTTTGAGGGCATCTTTGGCGAACTGGGTATGGACGAAATTTAGCAGATCGTCGCGGGTGATTTGGGTCATGCTTTCAAGCGTGCCGAAGCCGGGGCGTGCGTATTTATGTCCTTCAAAGACCATGCCGTTAAAGGTGCGTGCGACGAGCCAGCCGGGTTTGCCTATATCGTTTTTGATTTGGGAGATATTGGCGTTCCGCATCCGCTCGATGGCATCAGTATCGAAACGCGGATTATTCAGTGCCATACGCAGCAGATCGAAAGCCAGTGTTTTATTTGATTTCAGGGTTTTGAGCTGTCCGTAAAAGGCATCACGCCCTGTCGTGAAGTTCATACTGATTGCGTGGTCGCTGAGCAGGGACTGGAATTCCTGACTCTTCATCTGATCCGCACCCTCGTCCAGCAGGATGGATACGAGTCGCCCGACACCTGATTTGCCCGCCGGATCGTATGTCAGTCCGCCTTCAAAGGAAAAGCTCATGGAAATGACGGGGACGGATTTATCCTCTACGATCCATGCTTCAATTCCGCTGGGAGTTGTCAGCTTCTG
>JAGLRU010000286.1 GCA_023136145.1 Alphaproteobacteria bacterium | reverse complement strand
TTACAGAATCTAGAAGAACACAGGACTATCTTGCAAAATATTTATCACAAAACGGTTATAAAGATAAAATCGTAACTTTTAGCGGCTCAAATAATAGTCGAGAAGCCACAAAAATATATCAGTCGTGGCTAAAAAAGAATACCGGATCAGATCGTGTAACTGGTTCATCTCAAGTTGATAGACGCACAGCTCTTATTGATTATTTTAGAGATGAGGCAGAAATACTAATTGCAACAGAAGCCGCAGCAGAAGGTGTAAACCTGCAATTCTGTGCCCTTGTTATAAACTATGATCTGCCATGGAATCCTCAGCGCATAGAACAACGAATTGGACGTTGTCATCGTTATGGTCAGAAATTTGATGTTGTTGTGATTAATTTTCTGAATGAACGGAATCAGGTGGATCAACGTGTTTTAGAATTATTGACAGAAAAATTTAAACTTTTTGATGGTGTATTTGGTGCTTCTGATAACGTACTTGGAAGTGTTGAGAGTGGTATAGATTTTGAACGGCGCATAGCAGAAATTTATAATACATGCCGCAAACCGGAAGAAATAGACGCTGCATTTAAGGCTCTTCAAAAAGATCTTGAACAAAATATCAATGAAAAGATAAAAAAAACAAGAGAAACTCTCATTGAAAATTTTGATGAAGATATTCACGATATTCTTAAAATCAAGCTTGATCAGGCAGAAGCACGGCTAGATAAAGTTGGAAGATATTTCTGGAACTTAACCAAACATATCCTGCAAAAAAATGCTAAGTTTGACGATTCAAAATATGCTTTTATATTAAACAAAAACCTTTCTCTTAATAATGTCCCAACAGGGAAATATCAGCTTGTAAGAAAAGGTAGTGCCGAAACAATTCTTAATGCACACACCTACCGCTTAACACATCCGCTTGGTGAGCATGTGCTGGCAGAAGGGTTAGAACAAGAAACGCCGCCTGCACAAGTTGAGTTTGATTACAGCAACCATCCCACAAAAATTTCCATTATAGAAGCTTTGGTAGGCAAATCAGGATGGTTAACACTTAAAAAACTACGCATGGAATCTTTGAGGGCAGAAGAATATATTATCTTCACAGGCACTACGGATAACGGACAAGTCTTGGATGTAGAGACTTGTGAAAAGATGTTTAGCTGTGGTGCGGCAAGCCTTCCTAAATTTGTTAATGACAGTGCCCCGCAGGTATTATTGCAAAATTCAAAGCGTCAAGTCGATGCAAAGGTCAGTAAGCTTGTTCAGGAAAATAACCGCTTTTTCCAAGCTGAACGAGAAAAACTGGAAAAATGGGCAGATGATAAAATCCTTGGTGCGGAGCAAGCCCTAACAGATACAAAAAACCGTATGCGTGCTTTAAAAAGAGAGGCACGAATAGCAAGTACAATCGAAGAACAGCAAAAGATCCAAACGGAAATTCGTGATCTGGAAA
>JAGLRU010000285.1 GCA_023136145.1 Alphaproteobacteria bacterium | reverse complement strand
AATTCTTAACGCAAGTTACTATATCTAACAAATAAAAACATCAGGATGACAGGCAAGTAGAATTAAACCCGTAACATTAGGTATTAATGCTGAAGCGGGGGGGAGACATGGAGCGCAGCCATATTCTGTTTTTCATTGCCTTTATTTTCATCGTCTTTATTAAATGCGGGTGTCAAAGGATCATTTTCCGGCGACATATCCATGGACAGTGTTCGATCTAGATTAGAACCAGTAGCACCTTTTTCCATCGCTTGTTCTTTTGCCAGATTTCCTATTCTTTCCTTCTCTTTTTTGTCCGTTGGTTTGATAACGATGCCATTTGCTGTTCCAAATAAGGCTTGTGCCAACCCAACAAACGGATTGCCAACAACAAAAGCAGTAACGGAAGATAGAAAATTGCTGACCATTATCAGTTGCCGAGATTGCGCGGATCTCGACATTTTTTCTGAAGCTGCGCCTTCGATCATTTTTTGGTCGTTTTTCCGTGATGTGATTGATAAATAAAGAGCCGGGGCAATAGTGACAGCCACTATCCCAAGTGCCACAACGGGTCATGCCGCCACTACCGCGAGAGCTACAGATGCAATACAAGAAAGGGTTTCTGGTTTCTTAAAAGCCCTCCACGCTTTCGTAAGAATGCCGCTGGATTTCTTTTCTGAAGGTGCTGGATTGTCAATTTCGTTCGCTTTTCCGATGTTTCCAAAGCCATATGCAAGTCCTGACATAGAGCCGAGGAACGGTTTTAAAAATTCTCCTTTTGTGGCAGACAACGCTGCACTTCCGCTGAGAAGACCTACACCGATAAGAAATACACCGTTGATGGCTAAGGGTGCGTTATCACGCTTAAGAAATTTTCCTATCTTCGTTTTTTCATCAAATCGTGATGTTAACCGCTTAAGAACAGAAATGTGTCCTAGCTGATCCGCCTTGAGCAGAACCGCTACCCCAAGACTTACAATAGAAAGAGGAAAGGCAACGGTTGCAATTTGACTATAAATAAGACTGTGTCCGACGAAGCATAAAATTCCCGGATCGGTTGCATATTTTTTGGTTTTGTCAAACCGCGACTCTTTCTTAGCATTATCAATAGATAAGTTTGCCATATTTGTTGCCCTTGTCTCGCTGATTTATCCTCAAATCGTGGCGACTCTCTCAAAATTATGGCAATGCACCATCAAGTAGATGTTATCATCCATAACCCCACTTGCCAACCTGAAATTGGCACAGAGCCTGCCACAGTCCCTAACATTTTCCCGCTACAAGTAGAAACTATCACTACGTCATCTCCGCATATCTGGCGAATTCTTTTATGACGCGCTCGTAGGTTGTGCGTTTGAAGGGGACGATGTAATCGAGCAGCTCATAAATTGGCACCCATTTCCATTGGCTGAATTCGGGGTGCGTATGCGTTTCTAAACGAATATCACTGTCTTGACCAAGAAAACGCATGGCGAACCATTTTTGCTGCTGACCGCAGTATTTGCCCTCCCATAATTTACGGGCGAGATGTGCGGGAAAATCGTAATGGAGCCATTCATCCATCATGCCGATAATTTCGGCGTTGCGCGTGCCAATTTCTTCCTCCATCTCACGGAAGACTGCAACTTCAGGGGCTTCGTCTTTGTCGATCCCGCCTTGAGGCATCTGCCAGCTTCCGATACTGTCAAGCCTCTCGGCAATTAACACATTGCCGTTGCTGTTGAAAATGACCATCCCAACGCCCTGACGATAGGTCAGGTTAAGGTCGTCTGAGTTGTTCCTGTGGTGGTTGTGGTGCTTTATCATGCTTAGGTTTATTTTCCCACACCACGCTTAGGGGCGCAAGCGTAATGCCACGTTTTCCCAGACTAGCAGCCCATAATTTGATGGCGTTTAGAGTAATGGGATAAGGTTCGGTGATTCCAATGGCGCTGCCTCGCTCACGGGCGATTTTTTCCAGATTAGCCAATTGCTGTTGAATCTCTTTATCGGTGGTGCCGGCGTTTATTTGTAAATCCGTCGCCAGATAGGGAAGGGCATTTTGCTCGGCAATGGCAGCTCCGGCGGATTTTGCTATTCCCGGAGTTTCTATAAACATAGAATTGTTCTTTCGGAGAGTTTCAAAAATTGGTGATAGCCTTTTCCTATCGGTCAGAAAACGCGATCCCATAAAATTTATCATCCCGATAGTGCCTTTTCCCTGAGCTAGAAGCCATGTCAGATTGTCGTCGTTATCCTTGTCGCTGAGGCGGGAGGAAACTGCTCTAGGCCCCGGATCGTCTTTTGGATAATCTGTTGTCTCCATTGGTAGCTGAATAAGCGTTTCGTGATTGAGCTTCGTTGCCTTTTTGAGCCATGTTTTCAGGTTTTCCGCATAAGGAGAGAAAGCAAGAACGACACTTGGGGGCATGTCGTCCAGCGTTTTTTCTGTTGAGAAAGATGACAATCCCATATCTGACACGATAACCGAGACATAAATTTTTTTCTTTGGAACGAGTAGTGGTGTGGCTCTTGGAGTGGTAGAAATATTTCCTGTTCTGATTTCCGTTGCTGCTTCTGACTGCTTTCCCGCAGAAATATTTTTGATAATAGCACTGGCGGATGGGATGCGGCTTTGCCATTCAATGACTGTGCTTCCTGCGTTAACAGCAATCCAGCCCACAACTGCGGTGCAGAGCAGCCCATATCCAGCAAGTCCTTGATAAAAGCGTTTCTTGTGCTCCGCCGGAAAAGATGACCATGCCATCGTGGTTTTTCTTTTCAAGACGCATAGCTCCTATTGATTTACTGGCGGTGAAGATTCGGATTCAGTTTCCGGTGAGGGAGGTGACCCTCTTTTGTAAATGGAGATACCTTGCAGTAGATCGACGGCGCGAAGAAGCTGATAATCATTCTTTATCTTATTGTTTTTAGCATCATTGTCAGCATCTTTATCGTTTGGAGTGTCGCTCTTGGAATCCGGTTTTATCGTATCTTTTTTCTTTTTGTCTTTTGGAGACGGCGTTTCATCTTTGTTGGAATCTGTGTTTTTGAGGGCACCTTTTAGATCCGATTCATGGATTTCGGAGAACATACCTTTTTCCTCCACCACTTTGGCACGCTCAACCGTGATGTCTGGCGTAATGCCTTTGCCTTGTATCGACCGTCCAGAAGGAGTGTAATAACGCGCCGTTGTCAGGCGGATCATCCCACCTCCGGGCACGTTGAACAAGGTTTGAACTGAGCCTTTGCCGAAAGACTGCGTTCCCATGATGATCGCGCGCTTGTGATCCTGCAATGCACCAGCGACAATCTCGGAAGCAGAAGCAGAACCACCGTTGATGAGAGTAACGATAGGAAGTCCGTTGGCCTTGTCTCCCGGTGTTGCCTTGTCGCGGCGAGTGTCATCTGGATTACGTCCACGAGTTGAGACGATTTCGCCCTTGTCGAGGAAAGCGTCCGATACGATGATTCCCTGATCCAGAAGTCCTCCCGGGTTGTTGCGGAGATCAAGTACATAGCCGACTAGTTTGTCGCCTGCCTCCTTTTTGATGTCCTTGAAGGCTTTCCTGAGGCCGGGGGCTGTCTGTGCGTTGAACGTGGTGATGCGGATATAACCGATGTTACCGTTTTCGACACGGCTCTTTACGGAGCGTATCTGGATGATGGCTCGTACAATCTTGTATTTGATTGGTGATCTGTCACCTTTACGCACGATGGTAAGGAGAATTTCGGCTCCGACTTTGCCGCGCATTTTTTCTACGGCCTCGGAGAGTGTCATGCCAATCACCTGCTTGCCGTCGATCTCGACGATTAGGTCTCCAGACTGGATTCCAGCGCGTGCTGCTGGTGTGTCATCAATCGGCGAAACGACTTTTACCACGCCGTTTTCCATGGTGACTTCAATGCCGAGTCCGCCGAATTCGCCTTTGTTCTGGATGGACATGGATTTGGCTTCTTTCTCGTTCATAAAGCCGGAATGCGGGTCGAGATTTGACAACATGCCGTTCAGCGCATACTCAATCAGTTTTTTATCTTTGACTGGTTCCACATAGTTGGCGCGTGTTTGCTCGAAAACATCGCCGAATAGGTTCAACGCCTTGTATGTGTCGGAGATTGAAGAAGCCTTCTCTTTGACTGGAGTGCTCTGCTTTGCCATAGCGGACAGGGATGAGAATGTGATCAAAATTGCGAGAACTGTGCAAAATCCGAGATATTTTTTCTTTACTGTTGTCATTGTTAGCTTTTTCCCTGTTTCCTTTGTGCGATTAGTAACTTTTTTGGATTTACTGGTTTTCCGTTTTGACGAAGTTCATAATAAATTTGCGGAGAGTTTGAATCTTCAGCCACTCCGACTGGCTCACCTGCGACAAGCGATGCTCCGATAACAGCATCTATGTGCGCTAGCCCTGCAATTAGGCTATGATACCCACCTTGATGCTCAACAATCAATATTTGCCTGTATTTTTGAAATGTTCCGGCAAATTTGACGATTCCTGCAAGCGGCACCACGACACCGGCTCCCGGACGTGTAATAAAAGTGATTCCCTTACTTTTCGCGCCAAGATCGTCCTTTTTCCCGAATTCTATATAAACAGTTCCGTGTACAGGCAGGAGAAGATTGGAGGGCAATGAGGCACGTAATGCTTTTTTTTCCGTTCTTTTTTTGAGAATTGGCTTAAGTTTTGATATTAACTCTTCAATATTCTTCGATTCTTTTATTAATTTATTGACCTCTTTTTGCCGAACCTGACGCTTGTTTTCGGTGCTTTTATAGAGTTTCTTGCGTTTTTTAAGTATGTAGGACAAGTTTTTCTGTTGCTTGTTCAAGTTTTTATTTTGTTGGGTTTGGATTTGAATCTGATCCGAGATGTCCCCCTCTATTCCTCTTATTTCTAATAGCTGTTCTTGCAGCAAGATTGAGTGTTGCTGAAGTCTGGGCATTATTGATTTCATAACTACGAATGCGCGGGCTGCGTCAATCGGTGTTGACTGTGCCAGCATATTTGCTGTCGATGTCTGTGAATATTTTCGGACGGCGGATACCAGCCCTCCCATAGCCTGCTGATCCTTGTAAAGATTTTTAAGTGTGTTTGCTTTTTTCTGTCTCAAGTTCTTGAGTCGTTGATCTGTGGTAGAAAGTCTTTTTTCACTCGCCCGCAGTTTTCCTGAAATTTTGACAAGATTGCTTTTAAGAGTTGTGACCTCGGAATCAAGAACTTTGGATTTTTTGAGAAGCGAGGCTTGAGCAGCCTTTTTGGCGGCGATTTCATTCTTGATGACGTTGTTTTTATTCGCATAGCTTACGCTGGTCTGGGATAGAAGGAACATTCCTGACAATACCATCGTTACGCTTAAAAAAAGAATGACCCTCATTGGATTACTGCCTGTGATACGGGTGTCCCGCCAATATCTGTTGGGCGCGATAAATCTGCTCTAGCAGCATAACGCGAACCATCATATGAGACCATGTTTGTTTACCGAAGGACATTAAAAAGTTTGCCTTTTTTCGGATTTTATTGTCAAAACCGTCGGCACCTCCAATCAGGAAGGTGATTTCATTGTTGGGAGCCTGATTTTGCCAGATTCCAATTTTTTCCGCAAAATTCGAGCTTGTTAATGTTTCGCCGCGTTCATCAAGCGCGACTATAAAAGATGGTTTTATGAGCTTTTTGAGGATAAGCGGAGCTTCTTGCGCGGAAGTTGATCCCTTTGGAGCGTTGATTTCCGTGATGCTGATGTTCTGCCTTATGCGCTTCAGATATTCTTTACAGATGTCTTTCTCCGGTGAAGCTTTTTGACGACCAACGGCGATGATGCGGATTTTCATTTGTATTTCTCAGACTGATTGATACCGCGTATATTCTACAGTCGAAAAATCGGCACCCCAGAGTTTTTCCAGATCGTAGAGCTGACGGACTTCCTCACGAAATAAGTGGACGATTACATCACCGGCATCGACAATAACCCAGTCGCCGACTTCCATTCCTTCGAGGCGTGCTTTGATTTTTAGCTCGATACTGAGTTTGTCGTGCAGTCTTTGCGCCATGCCGACCACATGACGAGAGGAGGTTCCCGTTGCGATCAGTATGAAGTCGGCAATCGTTGTTTTTCCTTTCAGGTCGATGGATAGGATATTTTGCGCTTTGTCGCTATCCAATGATGATGAAATGAAATCCCGCAACTCCAGCCGCTTTTTTTCCGAAGACTTGGATTTTTTTGCGGCGGCTTTTTTCTTTTTGATAACGATGATGTCCTCCGTTAATTTTCTGTTTCTACTGTATCGCGTACAGTCTATTTCCGCAACTTTCTTTCCTTTCGGAGATCGGTTGCCGACAGCTTGTTGAGGGGTATGTGCAAGATCGTCCAGACAGGCGGCTTTAGGGTTTTCAGGATACTCGCCTGTTCTTGCGGTCGAAGGCAGGAGCGGAACCGTTCAATGGCGGGGCATGATTTGATGTTGTTGCTGCGCGGTGGACGGTCGAACACTGCAACCGGTACTTGGTTGAAAATCATTTCCCATTTTTGCCAGAGATGGATTTGACGCAGATTGTCGGTTCCCATCAGCCAGACGAACTGCGTGTGCGGAAAGTGTTTTTTGAGTGCTGAGAGTGTGTCGGCGGTGTAGCGTGTATGCAGAAGACGTTCAATATCTGTAATTATAATGTGTCGTGGGTGGTGGCGACTGATTTTGATGGCATTGGCAACGCGGTTTTCGAGTGAAGCCATATCTTGGTTTAATTTCATCGGATTTTGCGGACTAACCATCCACCAGACGGAGTCCAGCCCAAGAGATTTAAGAGCATAAAGGCTGATATGCCTGTGCCCCTTATGCGCCGGATTAAAAGACCCACCAAGCAGCCCGACCGTGCTGTCTGCCCAGAGGTTGGAGTGATAAGGGGAGGGGGGTGAGAGAATCATTTAGTGCAATCGTTTGTCATGGTGATAAACCCTTTATTTTGTCAGTTTTATGGCTTTATTTATTATTTTTCAATGCTTCCATTCTAGCTCTTTTTTCACTTTTTTACATCTGGTCACCTAATTTTAAAAATTTCCATAGCATTTTATTTTTGGTTTTGGTAGAATCACTTATGTTTTTAGACGAAAAAGTGAAAAAGTGCGCGGATTTGCAACCGGGGTTTAATCAGACGGCGGAGGCTTTGCCTAAGACTGATTTTGTGGATTATTTGCTGGAGAAGTTTGGAGATAAAGCAACGGCGAGTGCGGTTCTGGATGCATTTGAAAAAATGGGAATTCCTGCGCCTGAATCTCGGGATGAATTTATGGATGGTGCTGCTGGAGTTTTGGTTTTTTTAAATCGGTATGGGTTGGTTATTCGTATAGAACATGAGTATTTAGGCAGGATTAATGATAGTCCATGGGTTTTAAAACCTATAGCTTCTATTGATGCAGATGAGGCTATTTTTGAGATTTGTCCCGGGTGTCTTCCAGAGACAGATAAAGAAAAAAACGAATTCCTCATTAAACAATTTAAAGAGCAAAATATCTTTTTCTGGGATAAAGGAATTCGCAATATCGGACGTGTGCCATTTAAAACGTCAATGTTTCTACATGGAATCCCCGTTGTTTTTGATAGGCCGTCGGTGATAAGGTCGACAGATGGTGTCGATTCTGTCCGTAGTTTGCTTGGCATTCCTAAGTCTAGGGAATTTCTGGAAGCGGAAATGGCACAAGAAAAATTATATGGACCTTTGCGTGATGCCTTTGATGCGGCTTGGCCGGATAAATTAAAATTGCTAGATCCCTCGAAGATGAAACGATTCTGGAATCTTTGTGAATGTTATAAAAAGGAAGGTAAACTGGCGGCGGGCTGGAACAACTCACAGCCATATACAGATGGAAAAGCTGATATGGCTTCAATGACAGCGAGATTTTATGAAACTAGGTTAGAATCTCCAGAACAAACCATCACTCCATCCGCTGCGGTAGTTCCTCAATCGTCTTATCAACCAGTTTAGAGCCGCGTTCGTTCATAATTTCAGTCAGCAGTTTTTCGGCTGCGGTAGTGGCGATGTCGGCAGCTTGATGGCGAAGCTCATGAACGGCTGCAGTTTCGGCGTTTGTGATGCGTTCTAGCAACAGTTCTTCGCGGCGCTTAAGGTTCTCTGTCAGTTTTTGCTCTGTTTCCTGCCGTATAAGATCCGCAGTCTCCTTCGCAGAGTTGATGATTTCCTGTGCAGTCTGAACAGCATTATGATGCTTTTGCTGGTAGTCAGTTAGAAGCTCCTGCGCTTCGCATCGAAGGCGCACTGCTTCTTCCAGTTCAGTCTTGATGCGTGCGGTGCGTTCGTCCAATATTTTTAGCAGTGGTTGTTTGCCCTTTTTCCAAACAATGACTCCGAAAATGATAGCTGAAAACAGAACCCATGTATGAGGATCGGCGAGAAGTCCTGCATGCTCTTCGGCTGACATTTCTTACCCCTTCTGCATAATGGTGGCGACGGCTTTTTTGGCATCCGCATCGCTGAACCGAACATCGGCGACTTTATGTGCCATAGCTGCTGCAACTTCCGCCGAGATGTCTAAAATAGAAAGCATAGCTTCGGCCTTTACTCTGGCGATGTTCTGCTCGGCGGCTACAAGACGCCTGTGAGAATTTTCTGCAAAGCGTGACTCTACCTCCGTTATCTTCTCGCTGAGTGCGTGATTGGAGGAGGATAGCGTGGTTGCGGCGACTTGTCGGGCTTCAGCAAGCGACTTTTCGTAGGTGCCCCTGATTTTTTCCGCTTCCTCGCTTAATTGTCCGGCCTTGGTTAGATCGCCGTCCTTTTGCGATTGGCGAACTTCCAGCACTTTGGCCACGCGAGGCAATGCGATCTTTGACAACAAAACATACATTACCACGAAAGTCACTGCCAGCCAGAACAACTGACTCGGGTAGCTGGATGGGTCCAGTTGTGGAAATCCGACGTCGCTCATCAGGCCACAAACAGCATCAGCAATGCTATAAGAAGCGCGAAGAGGGCGATAGCTTCAATCAGCGCGAAATAGAGCAGACTGACTCCCTTAACGGTATCAGCAACAGAAGGATTGCGACCGATCGCGTTGATAATGCTGGTAAAAAGCCATCCGAGGGAGAAAGCAACGGCGAATAGCGGGAGGATGGCGATAGCGGCACTAAACAATTTTGCAGTTTGGGGATCCATTTTTCTATTTCCTTTTTTTCAGTTTGGTTTTCAGTTTGGTTTTTTAGTGAAGTTCAATCGCTTCTTTTAGGTATAGGCAGGTTAGAATCGTAAATACATAAGCTTGGATAACGGCGATCATAAGCTCTAAACCGTAGAGTGCAGTGTTTACCACCATAGGAAATACACCAAGCATGACACCAGTCATAACACTGAAACTGGCGAAAACTTTCAGCATTGTATGGCCAGCAACCATGTTTGCGAAAAGCCTTACGGACAGACTGATCGGGCGGGAGAGATATGAAACGACCTCAATCGTGATGATAAGCGGAGCCAGAGCTAACGGTAGACCTTTGGGCAGGAATAGGGAGAAAAAGTGCAGACCGTGACAGGCGATACCGATGCCAGTTACCACAAGAAGAACCATAAGAGCTAACGCACCGGTGACAATGATATGGCTCGTGAATGTGAATGAGTATGGTATCAGTCCGAGCAGGTTGCCCATTAGGACGGTCATAAACACAGAGAAGACGAATGGGAAATATTTTTTGCCTTCGGGACCGAGGTTCTCGTTCACCATGCCGAAGATGAATTCATAGAGCATTTCAGGGATGTTCTGCCAGCGTCCCGGCACAATAGTTCTATGACGCATACCCAGCGTCATCAGAGTCGTTGCCACAACAACGGCAATACCCATCCATAGCGCGGACTGGCTGAAAGAAATATCTACGCCACCGATGTGGATCGGAATTATTGGTTTGATGACGAACTGCTCAAGCGGACTTTCCATCACGATGCCTATTCTTTACCTTTAGTCTTTGTTTTTTCATTCGATGTCTTTGTAAACCCAATTTTATAGTCTTGTCCAGTCTGAGAGCGGTAAATACTTAATAAACCTGCAGCTGACCCCAGAAAAAAGAAAATAATCATTCCAAAGGGCTTAGTGCCGAGCCATTGATCAATCCAGTATCCTAAAAACCCACCAACGGAAACGGCAGAAACAATATCCGTTCCGGCTCTAAGCGCGTTGCCCATGCCGGAAGGAGTTTTTTTGCTCCCAACCGTCGGTTTGGAACCAGCGAAAAGCCGTCGATCCTGTCGTTCACGCGCTTTCTTGATTTTTTGACCAAGTTCTTCAGGAGTCCGGCTCATTAAAAACCACCTTCGGAGTTGTGCATGAATTATGTGTCGAAAAATACGGACGGATGGCCGAATTGTCAATACAATTTGTGGAACAACACTTAATTGCCATAGTCTTGAGATTGTATACATTTCTTATAATATGTATTAAAATTAAAAGTATCAAAAATCAGGACGAGAAAAACATTTTCATGAATAAGGCGTTTAATAAAATCGTTAGTGAAACGAAGCCTTATGAAGAAGGTAATTCCCCTCTCTTTATAGACCGCTATGGGCAGATTCACGATTCTAGTGAGGACCCATCCGCTGTTATCAAGGCACGGCTTGGAGCGTTTCTTGTCGTCTGCGCGAACGGGCATATACTTTTGACGCGTCCGCCGTGGGCTCCAACCGTGTCGGAATTGCCTGGCGGTGGCGTTGACAAGCATGAAACCGTCGAGGAGGGGGCTTACCGTGAATTACTGGAAGAGACTGATCTTTCTCTTCCGAAAGACATCAAGCCCTTCAAGGCCGATGAGCATTACATGAATCTTTACGCCGAGGATGTAAACATGTATTACCGCTATATTCAAAAGTTTTATTTTTACAATCTGGACGGCTTGGCGAATGTGACCAAAAAACTTGAAACGACAGCCGAAGGCAGCAGCAGCTTCTGGTGTCCTCTGGACAGGGTTGGAGAGTTACAGTTGCGCGTGGGACACAAGCATATTATCGAAGAAGCGGCGCGGGAATATCAGGCAGCCAAAGCATATACCGTCGCCAAGCAGAAGAGCGGAATGTCTCCTAAATAACCTAAGGAACAATACAACATGGTCGCGCTTCCTCAGATACAGCGTCACAAAACGCATACGGTTAAAGTCGGTAATGTTCTTATGGGTGGAGTCGCACCAATCGTTGTGCAAAGCATGACCAATAC
>JAGLRU010000284.1 GCA_023136145.1 Alphaproteobacteria bacterium | reverse complement strand
TATTCACCGGAGCTTAATCCGTCAGAAAATATGTGGGACGAGATGCGTGAAAAGTTCTTTCAGAACATTGTTTTTGATTCCATGGAGGCCGTGGAAAACAAGCTTTGTGAAGCCATGAACCACTACGCAGATAAACAGGATATTGTCCGATCTATCACATCGTTCCTATGGATAAACTCATTCGATGAAGGCTAATTGGTATCAGAAATCAACCAATCTCCTAGTCTTGACCCTATTTTAAGCAGGATCTTTCTGATCGTCAATTTCTCTCATTCATGTTTTAAACCATTTATTTATACGGTTCAGTTCAATGTCACTTCATTTTACGCGCAATTTCGATATAATACAGAACGTTATGTCAAAAATTCTATTTGATTTCTTTGCATATGTTAAGTGCAAAAATTAACGTAAATAGAATTTGATAATAAGATTTGGCTCTATCCATTATGTTTGACGGGAAAGAGAAGTTGGAAGTAGGCTAAATTTTCGATTTAGGCTCGGCTGGAATTTAGGGGGAGGTGATTTGTTAGCATCATTGCAGATTTAATTTTAGATATTTCCTTGCCTGAAACTTTGGCGAAAGCTTTCAAGATAGTAGGACTTTTAAAAATTTTATTAAGGTTCGGAGAATTATCAATATCCTGTATATTGTTTTCTATAACTCTGTTTACCATTCTAGATAATATAGATTTTTGATTATTTAGTGTATTTAAAAATTGACCATTTTTAGTTTCTAAACGTTTTTTGGCGAAATTTGCGATTTTATCTGTACCTAAAATGAAACCAACAATTCCAATTAACGCAGATGCAACTGGCACTAATACCCCGCCGGATGCTGCGCTTATGGCAACGCCAGCAAGCAATAAACTAGCGACTATAGACATCATTACACCTTGTGCTAGTTTGTTTGTGCTTCGGAGTTTGCTTTGTTTTTCTATATGTTGGGCATTAATTTTGGCATCAATTATTTCCCCTATTTTTTCCAGTCTCAGAATTCTTTCAATAGGGTCTGTACTAGCGTTATTCTTAAGAATTTGCTTTCTAAACCATGCACACTCTTTGTCCATTTCTGTCGCCTTGACCAATCTTTTATTACTAAACATATCAATATTCTCCTAATTCACGCACATTTCAAAAAAAACCAGATAAAATTATGGTAATAATTATATCTGGTTTTTTTGTATACGTCAAGTGTGAGAATTAACGCGAAT
>JAGLRU010000283.1 GCA_023136145.1 Alphaproteobacteria bacterium | reverse complement strand
CGTCTTTCCCAAGCACCGGGAAGCCATTCGTTGACTTTAATCTGGAAGGTGACAATCTTGTAGTTACAGCTAAGTCTGATGGTTCATATTTGGACGTACCGGGTAATTTTAATGGCAAACTAAATTTCAAAGGCAAAAATATCCTTTGGAACGGGCGAAAGCTTGAAACTGTAGATATTTCCACGATGTTTAACCAAAAGGTATGGACAATCAAATCGGCACAAATCAGTCTGCCCGGTAATTCGAAAATCAAACTTGCAGGCGTGATGACTCCCGCGACAGACAGTGCTGATTATAAAACAATTCAGATGGCTACGGATGATCTTGGAAAACTGGTAAATTCTCTGAACCCTGACAACAACAGTATTTTCAAGTCCCTGAGCGATACTGGAATTGTAAAAAAGTTTACGTTATCCAGCGGGCTTCTAGTGTCGCCTTCAAGGATTAGTTTTTTCAATATAGATGCTGTTGTTGATAGCAAAGCGAAAGTTTCCGGTGTTCTGAATGTGGATCGTTCAGCATCAAATCCAAATTTCGTTGCAAAGCTTCATTTCTCCGATTGGAATACATCCTCTTTTCCAGCGGCAGCTTATAAGGAATTTCTTCGGAGAATCATGAACTCCAGCGCAGATATAGAACTTACAGCCAAAAATTATGTCCGTAACAACACCAAGATTCCGAACATGTCTTTTAAAGGCAAAATTAATAAGCAGGGCATAGATATTAAGGAACTAAAAGGCAGATTATCGGACAAGGACAGTTTTACGATAAAAGGACAATTAGCGACTCTGTTTCCTGTATCAGGGATGAATGTCTCCTACACCCTGAAGGCTGAAAAATCAGCAAACGTAACCAAAGCATTGGGATTTTCTATTCCACCACTGTTGATGTGGAAGAATTCCGACATCAAAGGAAAAGTCAGAGGAACTGCTACAAAATATGATTTTACGGCGAATGGTAGTGCAGGTGGCGATGATATGGCACTTAGAGGAACGGCGGACGGAGATAAATACGTCTCAAACATGACCGTTGAAAAATTTAATCTTGATAAATGGATTGCTGGATACTCGCCTTCTTCGCCTGAGCTTTTCTTGAAGATACGAGGAAGTGATCTGGTCTGGCAGGGACAGAATATTTCCAATCCAATTCTGGAGATGGAAGCAAAGCCTTCTTCGGTTATGATTTCAGTTCTGGAAGGGTCGGCATTCGGTGGGAAGCTAAAGGCTGATATAGCGTTCACCCGTAAGGAAGGCGCACGCTGGTCGTCCAGTTTTAAAGGAAATCTAAAACAAGCTGATCTCAACCTGCTAAAAAAGAAGATGAGTCTTAGCGGTTTTTCTTTGAAGAACGGGGATATTAATTTTGACCTAAAATCTTCGAAAAACACTCTTTCCACACTTACGGGAGGGGTTGGCATCAGAACTAGTGCTCTTACCGTTGAACGGTTCAATTTCGACAAGCTTGGCGATAAGATGAATTTGCTGAATGGGATGCCGAAGAACCTTCAGAAGTTTATCGACAA
Organism: Alphaproteobacteria bacterium; assembly: GCA_023136145.1. Taxonomy (GTDB): domain Bacteria; phylum Pseudomonadota; class Alphaproteobacteria; order Micavibrionales; family UBA2020; genus PALSA-926. The sequence continues at coordinate 1,806 of JAGLRU010000283.1, read as the reverse complement.
TATCTTCCGCAATAACGGTGCTACGGTGTACAGGAATGTTTATGGCTCATTCAGGATTGCCGATGGACGACGGTTCAGTATTAAAACGCTAAAGCTCCACGCCAAGCGCGGAGATATGTCAGTGGCAGGACATGCAGATATGAAAACTGGCAAATATGATGTTTCAAGCACCCTTCACCTGAAACAGCCAAAAGGGTTCCCTGCCCTGAAAGTGCTACGTACGTCAAAAATGTCCAATTATAAAGTGAACAAAAAACCAGTCGAAAAGTTCATTCTCAAAAAGCATCCAGATAAAAACGCTATAAAGGGAATTTTGAATCGGCTTGATGAAGAAGACAAACCGTCTGTTCCTGATAATAAACCAAGTAATAAGCAGAGTAATAAAAAGGAATCTTCTGAGTTTCCCCCGGGTCCCCAATGGGACATAAATAAAATTATACAAGAAATGCAAATGCGGGAAATGATACAGGAAGGCACAGAAACTATGTCTCTGCCCTGATTTATAGGCATAGTTAGGAGATGTCTTCTAAGCTAAAATAACGATAATGGCATAATGGACAAATCTTGTGGCTGGTTTCATGTTTTGACAAGGCTTGAAGTTTGTCTTAAGAATAAAATTATTAGTTGTGCTCTAATTTGAAATACTTTACGTTTTAAATTAGTATAATTTTGTTCAAATAGCTCAAGTAGAAAACATGTCTGAATATCCTGATTCTGTACGTATCGAAAATATAAACTTCACGAAACTGCTAATACTTCTAAAAGAACGTGGCTATGACTTAAAAGGACCTGTTATAAACAATGATGTTATCATTTATGATAGCATTGAAACAGCAAAAGACCTCCCCGTTGGCTGGCGTGATGAGCAGGACGCAGGAACATATCGTCTTAAGCCTCGTGATGACAAGGCGTTGTTCGGCTATAATGTTGGCCCGCATTCGTGGAAGAATTTCCTTTTCCCTCCAAAGGAGAAGTTGTGGGATGCGCAAAAAACTAGCGATGGCCTAAATGTTGAAATCAAGCCAGAAAAAGTGCCGCGTTACGCATTTATAGGTGTGCGTGCATGTGAGATAAAAGCCATCCGAATTCAGGACAAGGTGTTCACAGAAGGTGCATATCCAAACCCCCTTTATCAGGCACGCAGGAATAATGCTTTTATCGTAGCTGTTAATTGTGGTCAAGCTGCAAAGACCTGTTTTTGCTCGTCCATGAATACGGGGCCAGAGGTAAAGGGCGGCTATGATATATCCCTCACAGAAGTTATCGATGAAGACGAACATTATTTCGTTGCAGAAGCGGGGTCGGAAGATGGTAAGGCCGTGTTAGCGGAAGTGCCAAGCAATCCTGCCACTGAAAAAGACAAAGCGGCGGCGGCGGCCTGCATACAGAATGCTGAAAAAGAAATGGGTCGCAAACTGGATACTGAGGGTCTTAAGGAGCTGCTCTACCGCAACTATGATAACGAGCGGTGGGATGATGTAGCTGAGCGTTGCCTGTCCTGTGCAAATTGTACCATGGTGTGTCCAACCTGCTTCTGTTCGACGGTAGAAGATGCGACTGATTTGACTGGTGCTAAAGCTGAGAGACAGCAACTTTGGGATTCGTGTTTTACGATGGATTTTTCCAAGCTTCACGATACTTCTATTAGAAGTTCCGCAAAGTCTCGCTATCGTCAGTGGATAACGCATAAGCTGGCGACTTGGATCGATCAGTTCGGCACATCGGGTTGCGTTGGTTGTGGGCGTTGTATTACTTGGTGTCCAGTGGGAATTGATATTACTGAAGAAGCAAAAGCTATCCGTGATA
>JAGLRU010000282.1 GCA_023136145.1 Alphaproteobacteria bacterium | reverse complement strand
AATTAGTAATGTCTTATTATTAAACGAAAACACTATATATCCAGAAGCAGAAACAAGAGGACAGGCAACTCGACCAGTTCTCTCTCATCTGAGCAAAAACCGCTTTGAGCGGTTCCCCTCCAAACCCCCAGCTTTGCTGGGGGTTATTGATTTATAGTTTGAGAGCGATAAGCCACATTCTTTTGCGCTTGAGTGTCACACCCGGCGGTCATTGTTGATTCTCGCATCGAATCTTTTAGGACTGAAAGTTCGTGCAGATCACGAAGCTGTCTGAGAACTTTTTCTGAAGTCGTCATTACAACGCCTTCTGCCTGCATCTCTCTCAAGGAAACTTCCTTGGAACGGTTGTTCTCGTAAATGAAATGGTCATTATCTCCTGTCAAATCCTGCAGCAACCACACTTCAAAACCGGCCTTGCGCGCATCCATGACAGTATTTAGAACGCAGGAGGATAGATTAAACCCGCATACCACCAGCCGTTTCTTATGATCTTTTTCAAGAATTTCTTTGATGTTGCTCCCTTGAAACGCGGAAGATTCAGTTTTTGTGATAGGAGTATCATTCTTATCCGGCGTAAATTTATAAAAATCACTTTCAGAAGCTTTCTTCTTCATGTCATCAAGGTAATAAATAGCATAAACCTGAATTCCGGCTTTCCTGAATTCCGGTGTGAGAGAAGACTGGATATGTTCTGAAATGGTTTCAATTTCTGCATTGCCGCCAGCTTCGAGAATGCAAAACTGGTTTTGCACGTCTATAATAAGCAGTGCTACTTCTTTCAAGATATCCGTCTTCGCCAGCCCCATTTCCTCCTTCAGCTTCTCTGGAGAGTAAACCGAAGGATCAGCGCCGAGGGAAGAGTCGAACTCAGCAGGAATAAATTTTGAGTCTGTCATAACACCCTCGCACGCGCATACAAATACGAACCAAAAATAAAACCTACAACCTTGAATTGTATCAATGTTTCAGGAAAATTACAAGAAATAAAAACCGTTTTCTACAGAACCTCAACTATGGATAAGCAATATGACACCCTACGAATTATTAACGGATTACTTTAAACTGTAAATAACGCAACGAAATATCACACCTAAACATACATCAAAGGGATAATCACCTAAATTTAGGCGTTCTCAAATAATGATATAAAAAACTATCCGCTCGTGAATTTTATATCACGATGCACATGCGCTGACATTAGGAGGCCAAAGCCAAACATAACGGAAAGCATTGCTGTACCACCATAAGAAATCATCGGCAAAGGAACCCCTACCACGGGGAGAAGTCCCATAACCATGCCCATATTGATAAAAATATAAACGAAAAAATTAACCACAACCCCCATCGACAAGAGTCGGGCAAACTTGTTCTGACAGTTCATCGCAATAAAATAACCATAAACAATAATCATAGCGAACAACGCCATCAAAGAAATACCACCGACAAGCCCCCACTCCTCTGTAAACAATGTAAAAATAAAGTCAGTTTGTTTTTCCGGCAAGAAATTAAGATGGCTCTGGCTACCCTGCAAAAAACCTTTGCCTGTAATGCCGCCAGAACCAAGTGCGATTTTGGATTGAGTAATATGATATCCAGCACCTAATGGATCGTTTTCTGGATTCAGAAAAACCAACACCCTCCTTTTCTGATAATCGTGAAGAAAGTGCCAAGCTACCGGCAGCAAAGCCACACCTCCCGCAAGCACCACCCCAAACATCCAGTAACTAACGCCGGCCAGAAAAAAAATCGCCGTAGCGACCATCAAGATTGTCATGGCCGTCCCAAGATCGGGCTGGAACATAACGAACATCGCCGGCAGACCGACAAGCACCAATGGTGCCAGCAAAAACAATGGATTCCGCACATCCTCCACCGTACTTCCGTGAAAAAATCTAGCAAGCGCAAGCACCAAAGCAATTTTCATGACTTCCGATGGCTGCAATTGCAAAAATCCCAGACTGATCCAACGCTGCGCTCCCATACCTATATGCCCACGAATATCGACGTAAATCAAAAGTGCTATACCCAGCACATAAATCGGATATGCGAGCTTCATCCAGATACGGATATCAATCAAAGACACTACAATAATCCCGCACATACCAAGCGCAAACCGAACAGCATGCTTGCCCGCCCACGGGTCGATATTGCCTCCCGCAGCCGAATAAAGAGAGATGAACCCAACGCCCGCTACCATCACCAAAAGTAGCAAAAACGGCCAACTAATAAGCATCAGCTTTTCCGTGACAGACAAATGTCCTTGCCCGATGCTACTCCCCATACTCATAGCGATTTTTCCTCTTTCGGAATATCCACCGTGCGGTTTTTTCGTGGATCCCGTTTTTGCACAGCCAGTAGAATATCCCGCGCAATCGGAGCCGCCGCCGTGGCTCCTCCCACGCCATGCTCTACAATAACCGCCACCGCATATTTTGGCTTATCGACAGGAGCATAACCAACGAACAAGGCATGATGCCTAAATTTCCACGGCAAGTCTTCATTCTTAATCCCTGCATCGCGCTGCGCCTGAGTGATCCTTCTGACCTGCGATGTTCCCGTCTTGCCTCCCATTGAATACGGTTCTTCGGAAAGGCGAGAACTATAAGCCGTACCGCGCCGATCATTTACCACCTCCATCATACCTTTCCGTATAAAATCAAGATGCGCTTTGCGGAACCCCATAGACGACCATTCATGAATTTTATTCCCCTCATCTTCGATAGAACGCACCAGAATCGGCTTTACGGCCTTGCCTCCGTTAACCAAACGCGCTGTCATTGTCGCCAACTGCAAGGGCGTTGTCAGCACATACCCCTGCCCGATTGCCGAAATAAGTGTTTCCCCCTGCTGCCATTTTTGCCCATAACGCTTTCTCTTCCATGCACGATTAGGCATCATACCCCTGCTTTCACCCGGCACATCGAAACCCAACCTTTCGCCAAGACCCAGACGATGCGCTACTTTGGCGATACCATCAATTCCTACGCGCTTGCCAATTTCATAAAAGAAAGTATCGCAAGATTCGCGCAGTGCAGTCACCATATCTACAGAGCCATGACCCTGCGACTTCCAGCAATGGAATTTGGATTTACCCAAAATATAATGCCCCGGGCAATAAACACGCGTCGAGGCATCCATCACACCACTTTCCAGCCCCGCTAGTGCCGTTACCATCTTAAACGTCGAACCGGGAGGATATTGCCCCGCAACAGCCTTGTTGTTCAGCGGTTTGGCAGGATTGGCCAGCAACTCCTCCCATAAATCCGCAGGAAGCCCACTTGAAAACAAATTCGGATTAAAGCTTGGATGAGAGCATAGAGCATAAACTTCACCATTATTTACATCCATAACAACAGCAGCGGCACTAGTCTCTCGTGCAATGTATTCCTGACATTGCATCTGCAAGCCAGCGTCGAGGGTTAAAGTCAGGCGATGACCCTTCTTGCTCTCCGTGCGCGTCAGTTCGCGGATCTCACGTCCTACCACATTAACTTCAGCTTGAATCCGCCCAACCTCACCCTGCAACACCGTGTCATATTTTTTCTCAACGCCTGTTTTTCCGATACGAAACCCGGGAATGCTCATAACCGGATCGTTCGTCAACTCCACCTTACTGACCCTACCGACATACCCGATAATATGCGCCGTTGCCGCACCCAGCGGATATGAACGAATCTGCCCTTCCGCCATCGACACACCAGCAAGATCAGGCAAGTTTAATTCTACTTTTGCCATATCGTCCCAAGTCAAATTCTCTTTGACAAGAATAGGCATAAACGGACGATGCTTACCGATCCCGAACAAGATTTCCTTTTTTTCGTCCTCACTGATCGGTATCAAACGGGAGAGACGGGCGATAACATCCTCTACGTTGTTCGACTGCTCTGGAACCAAAAAAGCGCGAAAATCCTGCCGATTGATCGCCAATGGCACCCCAAAACGATCCATAATCTCGCCCCGCTGAGCAGGCAGCAACCGCAGACTAATGCGGTTTTTATCTGACAGCATCTGGAATTTTTTCTGTTCGATTACCTGAAGATACGCAAGCCGCGACGCAAGCACACCAAAAACAAAAACCTTCCCCGCGCCAAGCATCAAGGCACGGCGAGTAAATTCCTTACGTCTCTCCATATCGCGGTTTATGCTCACGTTTCAATCTCTGTGATAAATGCCCGGCTGCTAAATCTCGTAACGTCCGCCAAGTTCAATCACACGATCAACCGGAATCCGGTAGTAGTCAATGGCACTGGAGGCGTTCCGCTTCATTAAAGCGAAAATATGCTCCCGCCAAGTTGCCATTCCGTCCCCATTCGTCGGAATAACTGTCTCCCTGCTAAGAAAGAACGAAGCTTGATGTAGATGATCGAAATCCATGCCACGCGCTAAACATTGGTGAAGTGCAGACGGTACGTCAGGCTCGTCCTTAAATCCGGTATGTAAGTCAAGCTGATAAAAATCCTGCCCAAGCTGATGCACATGAACACGGTTCTCCGGCGGCATATAAGGAACTTCCTGCGATATAACAGTCAGGAAAATAATGCGTTCGTGCAAAATCTTGTTATGCTTAAGATTCTGTAACAGAGCACTGGGAATAGTGCTATGCCATGGTGTCATATAAATAGCAGTGCCCTGCACGCGAAGTGGCGGGTTTTTGTATATTTCGTTAATAAACCTTTCGACAGAGACAGACATCCCCGACATTTTCGCCTTTAAAATACACTGCCCACTCTTCCACGTAGTCATCAAGGTGAAAAAGATAATACCCATCAAAAGCGGGATATAGCCGCCATGCGGTATCTTCGTGGCAGCCGACATAACCAGTGTTGTATCAACCACGAGGAAAATCACCATTAACGGCGCGATAAACAACCACCTCCATCGCCACTTAAGACGCATAACACCGATCAGCATCAGGCTGGTTATCAAGAAATCTATCGATAACGCCACGCCATAAGCACCAGCAAGGTTTGAAGATGTCCTAAATAACAGCACCATAGTGATAACAAGCGTCAAAACAGCCCAGTTAATAAAAGGAATATAAATCTGCCCCATTTCCTTAGCGGAAGTGTGGAGAATCTGCATCCTCGGCAAGTAACCTAGCTGTATCGCCTGACGCGTGAGAGAAAAGGTGCCGGAAATAACGGCCTGCGAAGCAATAATCGTCGCCATTGTAGCTAACAACAATAACGGCACTAACAGAAAATTTGGTGCCAACAAGTAAAACGGGTTTTCTATGGCTGCCGGATTTCGGATCAAAAGTGCACCTTGACCGAAATAGTTAAGCACTAAACACGGCCATACCATATAAAACCAGACATAGCGGATCGGCTTGACACCAAAATGTCCCATATCGGCGTAAATCGCCTCAGCCCCCGTAACACAAAGGACGGTTGCCCCCAGCGCGGCAAACGAAAGAAGAGGATACGCGAAAATAAACTTCAACGCATAAAGCGGACTAATAGCTTGTAGAACTTCAGGTGCGCCACAAATTCCATAAACGCCAAGCGCGGCCAAAACCAAAAACCAAACGATAACAATTGGCCCGAAGAATCTCCCAACTTTTCCAGTACCGTGCTTTTGCGCGGAAAAAAGACCGATTATGATGACTATCGTCACCGGTAAGATAAACCCATGAAAAGCCGGCGCGATAACTTCGATTCCTTCCATCGCCGACAGGACAGAAATCGCTGGCGTGATCGCCGCGTCAGCGTAAAAAAGACCGGCAGACATAACGCCGATAAGTCCCATCGCATAAAAAAGCTTCGGGTTAGGGCGCGTCAATCGCAACACCAATGCCAAAAGTGCCAGAATACCTCCTTCGCCCTTATTGCTAGAACGCATAACGAAAGTCACATACTTAACTGAAACCACAATCAACATCAGCCAGAAAATCATCGACAGGAAAGGGAAAATATTTTCCGGCGTGACAGCCATGCCGGTTCGCACAAAAGATTCCTTAAGCGCGTATAACGGACTGGTGCCGATGTCACCAAATACAACTCCCAACGCCCCTAGCATCAATACAGGCATAGAACTCTTGTGCTTCGATTCAAGACGCTCTTGCTCTAGTTTATTATTTAGCTGATCTGACAGACTTTGCATTGGAGACTTTGCCTTTATTGCATAACATGGCAACTTTTAGGATAAAGCTCAATCCTTAAGCATTCGTAACTTAAAATCGGCATAAGAACATTTAACCCACGCATACCACAGAGCAAACCATCTTTTCAGACAGAACCATACATGTTTTAGATGTAAATAAATTCAAAAAACAATAAAAGAGCCGTAGATTATAGTAGACTCACTTCATAATTAGTCATTCCTAAAGAAGCCCTATATTCAGACAGGGTATATTTGAAGAGCGATGATTTTTTGAACCGTAAGCCATCTGGTCTACCGTTGTCCGCGCAATAACAGGATGAAAGATCGTCCGCCAATGACTCACATTCCACAAGACGCGACAACTTCGCCAGCTCATATTTCATGTCAATAATCGATGTCAACCGAGCACAAAATAAATCATTCTGACCGTAAGACTTCGGATTTTCCTTCAGCATAAATTGCAAACTTTCAAACCGTTTCGATAGATATGTTGCAATTTACTCCTTACTAAAAATCTTGAAAATCCCTTATATGCAAGGAGTATGAGGCTTTTTTAGGAATGACTACAGTAGAGAAGCATAAGCCTGACTAAGCCCAGCAGACGCAGTTGCGACCGGCTTTCTTGGCTTCAAAAAGTGCGTCATCGGCACGTTCAATAAAGGAGGCGGGGTCTTCTCCTCCAAGATATTCTGTAACCCCGATGGAAATCGTGATAGCTCCGAGGTTTTTGTCCCTTGATCTATCGATAAGTTCTTTGTTTTCAACTCCACGCCGCAACATCTCCGCAACATTGCATCCAGCCTTGATTGGTGTCGAAGGCAGTAGAATCGCAAATTCCTCACCACCGTAACGAGCTACCGTATCCCGTCCCTTTATATTGCCAATTAGAGTGCGAGCAACAAGGCGCAGAACCTGATCTCCTATCGGGTGACCGTAAGTGTCATTAAATTTCTTAAAAAAATCAATGTCTATCATTAGTAAAACAAGCGGAGTTTTACCGATGTCGGCTTCCTCGATGTCGGCGGCAATTTGCTTATCAAAGGCTCTGCGGTTGGAAATATCTGTCAGTCCGTCAGTCGTGGCTTCTTTTTTCGCGCTTTCCAAATATTCCTTAAGCTCCATGACCCGCTTGGAGGAATTGTCCAGTTGTGCTTCTAGCGCTTGATTCTTCTGCGCCATCTTTTTTGTATCATTAAGCATTCCCGATACGAGAATGCTTAATTCTTTGATGCTCATATCTTTCGGAAGTTTTCCCGTCAAATCGTCGAGCGATTCGCCATACTCTGAAGTCGCAAGCTTTGCAGACCCCAAAGCATTGGTAAGATCGGTGATGGAATTTTGAACTTGACCGTTTACTTTGAGGATCGCGTTGTCATGCACGTTGGTGCTCAGATATCTGTTGTAAATTTTCTGGCAGGTACTTTCGTCGAGTTCCCCTTCGTGATTTTCGATTGCACGTACAAGTTCGGGGTCATTGTCGAAATATCGGTACCACAGCTCATAAAATTGCGGAGACGATCTCATCGACAACTGGTCAATTTTCCTAAGCGTTTTATCTGTCAATTGTCGTGATTTTTCTATGTTTTTTGAACCCACCATCGTTTCGGTGGCTTGCTCTCGTTTGTCAGGCATTTTAAGTCTCCGTTGCAATATCCTATAATAAAAAATTATGATTCTAACTCGGAAATATTGAGCGAACTTTTTGCACACTATCATAATCTACATGAATTCATATAAGGTTCTTGATTCAAACAACTTCCAGACAGAAGCCATTGTCAAAATATCTGCGTATGGACAGCTTGTTCACTGCCAGCTATTATAAAAATACGCATATTGGAGATGTTTATGTTCATGTCTATGTACGCAAAGATACTTTGCGTTTCTGTTTTTGTTGTTCTTTTGTCTAGCTTCGCCTGTTTTGCGAAAGAATCGTTATCCTTGCCACCAAACGTTGTCATAAAGGCAAGG
>JAGLRU010000281.1 GCA_023136145.1 Alphaproteobacteria bacterium | reverse complement strand
GAATAACGTGACTGTTTTTATGCCTTGTTAAAGAACGAACAAAATTATGGATTCAAAGAAACAAAAAGGAGGAACCCGTCGGGATTTTCTTAATCTGACGGCTGGTGCCATGAGTGCTGTTGGAGTCGGAAGTGCTCTATGGCCTTTGGTGGATAGTATGAATCCGGCGGCTGATACGCTGGCACTGTCTACGGTGGAGGTTGATATCAGCAAGGTTTCGGCTGGTCAGGCAATTACGGTGGTTTGGCGCGGTTCGCCAGTGTTTATCCGTCACCGTACGGAAGAGGAAATTGCCATCGCTCGTAAGGACGACGGACAAGAGCTTCGTGATCCGCAGAAGGATGAAGATCGTGTTAAAAAGGCAGAATGGTTGGTCGTGAGAGGTGTTTGCACGCATCTGAGTTGCATTCCTCTCGGCACAAAAAATGGTCAGCCACGAGGTGAGTTTGGCGGGTGGTTTTGTCCATGCCACGGCTCGCACTTTGATTTATCAGGCAGGATTCGCAAAGGTCCTGCGCTTAAAAATTTGGTTGTTCCGAAGTATACATTTGTTACCGACACTCTTATTCGTATCGGCTAAAGGTAGTATTCATGAAAGACATATTTTTTCAATGCACACTAGATTGTCACCCCCGCCTTGCTCGGGGTTTTGGAAGCGCGTCTGCGCGTCTCATGACTCATATGACAGTGTTTTTATATGTTTCAAATGAGTTTGGATTTCAGAATGTCTGACTCTGAAAAAATAAAAAAGTTTGATAACTCAGTTATTCAGTGGATTGATAAGCGTTTGCCAATTTTTTCTTTGCTGAAAAAGGAGTATGTCCGTTTTCAGGTACCGCGCAATTTCAATTATCTCTGGAATTTTGGTGCCATTCTTCTTGTGTTGCTAGTGATTATGATTGTTACAGGCATTTTTCTGGCTATGAACTATACGCCGCATACTGCACTTGCTTTTGATAGTGTGGAGCGTATGACACGGGATGTTAACTATGGTTGGTTGATGCGAGCAGTGCATATGAATGGTGCTTCGTTCTTTTTTATCGCCGCTTACATCCATATTTTTCGTTGTATCTATTACGGTTCCTATAAGAACCCGCGTGAGATTGTTTGGATTCTTGGTGTTTTTCTCCTGATGATGCTTATGGTGACATCTTTTACTGGCTATTGTCTTCCATGGAGTCAGTTGAGCGGTTGGGGAACGACGGTGATTACCAGTCTTTTTTCCGCTGTTCCGTTGGTGGGGGATAGTTTGGTAACATGGCTTTGGGGTGGATTTTCCGTCGATAATCCGACGCTTAACCGCTTTTTCGTACTGCATTTTCTTCTGCCGTTTATCCTTTGCGCTTTTGTTCTCCTGCATATTTGGGCGATTCATACGACTGGATCAAACAACCCGACAGGCGTGGAGCCGAAATCGGGAAAGGATACAGTACCGTTCCATCCACGTTACACGGCTAAGGATTCTTTCGGTCTCCTTCTCTTCCTGATCGTTTTTGCGGCTGTGACGTTCTTTGCTCCGTTCGCTCTGACGGAACCGGAGCATTTCCGTCCGTTTGACCCTTTGCAAACGCCTGAGCATATCGTTCCAGAATGGTATTTTTTGCCGTTCTATGCTATTCTCCGTGCATTCACGATGGATATTTGCATTCCTTTCACGCAAATAGTTTTACTATCGGCGAAGCTACAAGGCGTTCTGGCTTTGTTAGGCTCAGTTGTCGTGCTGCTATTTCTTCCATGGCTAGACACATCGCCGGTCAGGAGTGCTCGATATCGCCCGGTTTACAAATGGTGTTTGTTTTTGTGGGTAGTTTCTGTGGTTGTGTTGGGATATTCCGGAGCGCAATCGGCGGAGGGTTTGCCTATGTTATTTGGGCAGATTGGAACTTTTTTTTACTTCTTTCATTTTCTGGCGGTGATGCCTTTGCTTGGAAAATTTGAAAAGACGCTCCTCATTCCTGACAGCATCAGCGAAGCTGTTGATAAAAAGATGGGTATGAAAAATTGAGAAAAATCATCTCCTTCCTGGTCTTATTTGCCATCCTGTTTTTGTCCGTATCAGCGGTTGCGGGGGAAAGTGTTCCACCGTTACAGCATAACTGGTCGCACAAAAGCCTTTTTGGAACTTATGACCGAGAGGCTGTACGGCGTGGTTATCAGGTTTATAGTGAGGTCTGCTCGCTTTGCCATACGATGAAATTCGTGTCGTATCGCAACCTCGCGGATATAGGTTTTTTGCCGAAGGAAGTGAAAAATATAGCTGCTCAGTATTCCGTGACAGATGGTCCCAACGACGATGGGGAGATGTTCGAGCGTCCCGCTCTGCCGTCTGACACATTCATGTCCCCTTTTAAAAACGAGAAATCTGCTCGTGCAGCTAACAACGGAGCCTTGCCTCCAGACATGTCACTGCTGGTCTTCGCTCGCGAAGGCGGTGAGGATTATATCTACGATCTACTTACCGGATTTACTCCTCCACCAACTGGCATTCAGGCGCAAACTGACATCTATTATAATAAATATTTTCCCGGAGGTCAGATCGCGATGCCTCAGCCGTTGTCGGATAATCTCGATCAGTCTGCGCAAGATGTTGTCCAGTTTTTAGCCTGGGTTTCTGATCCGTATATGGAGCAACGCAAGCGGATGGGAGTGAAAGTTATTCTTTTCCTGCTGGTATTTGCGGGCGTGACGTTTAAAATAAAACAGAGGGTATGGTCGAAAGCAGGGAAGGGGAAAACTAATTAACGCAACGGAAATATTGATTCAAATTATTGGCGGAGTTTGTCTTCTTCTCTGGGGAGTGAATATGATTAGCACGGGTCTTAACCGTGCTTTCGGCACTGCGCTGCGTCGAATTATATCTAATTCGACGGACAATCGGTTTAAGGCTTTTTCTGTTGGTATTTTTATTGCCGCCCTCTTGCAAAGTAGCACGGCGGCTGGCCTGATAGTCAGTTCCTTTGTGGCACGTAATGTTATCACTGTTTCTGCTGCACTTGCAGTGATGCTTGGGGCTGACGTTGGTACGACCCTAGCGGCACAGTTTATGTCGCTTAACTTGAGCTGGTTAGTGCCTGTGATGATTGCGGTTGGTTTTATTATTCATAAAACGATGGAGGGAAGCCATTATAAGTATGTCGGACGCGCCATGATTGGAATCGGCCTTGCGCTACTGGCTTTACAACAGATCACTATAACGGCAGAACCTCTTAAACATTCCGAAGCACTGCAAGCGATGATTGGACCTTTGATCGATCAGTCTATTCTGGCTGTGGTTCTTTCCGCGTTGTTGACATGGTTTGTGCATTCGAGCCTCGGCATGATTCTTTTGTATATGGGCTTTGTTGGTTCCGGCATCATTCCTGTGGAACTGGGGCTTTATATGGTGCTTGGTGCAAATCTCGGTGGTGCTTTTGCTCCAGTCGTCATGACTCTCCGCGAAGTTCCGGCTGGGAGGCGTGTGCCAATTGGCAATTTATTTCTTCGGTGCACAGGTGTTCTTTTGATCATGCCTTTCATGGAAACTATGATTATGCCGTATATAGGATTCCTTCATTCTGATCCGGCGCAAATTTTGGTAAACTTTCATATGGTGTTCAACATAGCGTTGGCATTGATTTTTCTTCCTTTTATTGGTCCCTTGACGAAGGTGGTATCTATCCTTTTGCCGGATCGACCACGCGAAGATGACAAGACGTTGCCACGCTATCTTGATCCGACTGCTATTGTAACGCCGCCTGCAGCTTTGGCTTGCGTGTCGCGTGAAACGCTCCGTATCTGCGATATTGTGCAAAAAATGTTACAGGATACGTTGGAGGTGCTACGAAGCAATAATGTGCGGTTGGTGCATGAAATTCGCAGTAAGGAACTTATTGTTGATAGTCTTTACAAAGCTATCAAGACCTATTTGGCGCGGATATCGGGGCAGGACCTCGACAAGGACGAGAGCAGAAGGTATATGCAGATTCTGACTTTTTCCACCAATCTTGAGCATATAGGAGATATTATCGACAAAAATTTGCTGGATATGGCGATGAATAAAATTCGCAATCAGGACAATTTTTCACGTCAGGGCTTCGCCGAAATTTCCAGCTTGCACGAGCGCGTAATGGAAAGCTTGCATCTTGCGCAAAACGTTTTTATGACCAGTGACGTTAAAATGGCGAGACAGCTGTTCAAGAAGAAAGCCGTCCTCCGCATACAGGAAATGAACGCTTCTAAAAGCCACTTTAGACGTTTGAACAAGGGCGTGGCAGAGACTATCGCCACCTCCAGTATGCACCTTGACATCCTGCGCGATCTGCGCCGCATTAACAGTTATATATCGCTGATTGCCTATCCAATTCTGGAGGAGGCTAATGAGTTGAATCAGAGCCTCTTGAAGCCATCTAGCGACCAGAGAACGAGAGACAAAGGCAGTAATAAAAATAGGTACAAGAATATAAATCAGCCAGCAGGAGAATAGTAATATGTCTTCCATAAAAATTGCACCAATATTTGAAAACATGGAATATGGCTCCGTGCCGGAGAGCGATGCTATCGCTAGGAAATGGTTGAAACAACATAAGTTTTCTTTCGGTCATTTTATTAGAGGTAGGTGGAGTACACCCAGAAAAAGCGAGTGGGTAGAAATCAAATCTCCTGTTACGGGCGAGAAGCTGGGTAAAATGCCACTCGGCACGAAAGCCGATGTCCTCTATGCTATTAAATCTTCCCGTAAGGCGCAAAAATCATGGGAGGCACTTGGCGGTTTTGAGCGTGCAAAATATCTTTACGCCCTTGCTAGCTTGATCCAGAAAAATTCCAGTCTTTTGGCAGTGCTGGAAAGTTTGAACATAGGTAAGCCTATCCATGAGGCACGCATTGCTGATATGAATCTTGCCGCTCGTTATTTTTATCATCATGCCGGATGGGCGCAGCTACTAAACAGTAAATTCTCAGGATATGAGGCTTGTGGCGTTATCGGACAGATAAGTTCACATGACTCTCCGTTTTTAATGCTGGCGTGGAAAATAGCCCCCGCTCTTGCCGCAGGTAACACTGTTGTTCTGAAACCATCCGAATCCACGCCACTGACATCCTTTCTCTTCGCCGAACTTTGTCAGGAGGCAGGGCTGCCCCCTGGCGTTGTCTGTATAGTGCAGGGTAATGGCTCCATCGGTGCGGAAATCACAAAACATCCCGACATTGATCAAATCTCCTTTACCGGATCGACCGAAACCGGACGCATTATCCGCGATGTTACGGCGGGAAGTGGCAAGGATTTGACGCTGGAACTCGGCGGTAAATCTCCCATGGTCGTTTTTGAGAATGCCGATTTGGATAGTGCAGTGGAAGGCATAGTGGAGGGTGCATGGCTTAATCAGTGTGGTATCTGTTGCACGATAACGAGACTTTTCCTTCAGGAAAGCATTGCCGAAAAAATGATCCAGAAACTGACGCATCGGATGGAGAATCTGTGCGTTGGTTTGCCTGTCGACAAGACAATGGACATTGGCACGATTATCAGTCGGGAGCAGTTCGACAAAATTGACAGTCTTGTTAAGCTGAGTGTTGAGGAAGGGGCAACGCTTATACAGCCCGGTATGGATTCTTGCCCCAAAGGACTTTTCTATCCGCCGACTTTGCTTTTGGATGTTCAGCCTGCTTCCACTATCGCTCGGACGGAGATTCAAGGTTCAGTTGTATCAGCGATGACTTTCCGTACGCCGGAAGAGGTGGTGCTGCTTGCCAACAATTCCCGCTATGGTCTCGCTGCTAGCGTTTGGAGTGAAAATATCACTGTTGTTCTTGAAGTCGCGTCAAAGTTAAAAACTGGCATGGTGTGGATCAATTCGATCAATATGTTTGATGCCGCTTGTGGCTTTGGCGGTGTCCGTGAATCTGGTTTTGGACGCTATGGTGGACGGGAGGGAATGTATTCTTGCCTAAAGCCGAAACATGTCAAGTCTTTGCCACTTTACAAGGAAAGTAAAACAAAACTGGATGTAGAGGAACATACGCCAGATGACGTTAAATCTGCAAATAATGTGGAAGGTTGCGGTAAATCAGACAAGCCTTTGAGTGCGCAAATTATTCATGTTAGCGAAGACAGCAGTGAAGACATTTACAATGCTGTTAAATCCGCAAGTAAGGCGGAAAGCTGGGGTATATCCGATAAGCACTTTCGTGCACAAATTCTTTATTCCATTGCCGAAAATTTGAGTTCCCGCAAAAAAGAGTTCAGAAAACACTTAGCACAAATAACAAAGATGTCTTTTTTAGCCTCACGGCGGGAGGTAGATGAGTCGATCCATCGTATTTTCACTTATGCAGCATGGGCAGATAAATATGATGGCGATGTGCATTGTACATCCTCCAGCTTTGTTTCGCTGGCGATGAAAGAGCCTGTTGGCATTATGGGGATTGTATGTCCTGATGAATCACCGTTGCTTGGCTTTGTGTCGTTGTTTGCTCCGGCGATGGCGATGGGAAATCGTTCAGTTATTATTCCATCTGAGAAACATTCACTCTCAGTCACTGACTTTTATCAACTTCTAGACACATCGGATATTCCGGCTGGCGTTGTAAATATCGTTACTGGCAATCGCTCCGTCCTCACTCAAACTCTCGCCGAACACGATGAGGTTGATGGAGTCTGGTACTTTGGTTCTGATGTCCCGGGAAGCGCACTGGTAGAAAAAGCATCCACCGGAAACTTGAAGCGTACATGGGTTAATAATGGACGCAAACGTAACTGGTTCGACCGTACCTCCGCCGAAGGTGAGGAATTCCTCCGCCATTCCGTAGAAGTTAAGAACGTATGGCTTCCTTATGGAGGATAAAATAATTTAGAGGTGACCTAAGAAAAAGATGGCTGTTTCGGTTTTGTTTTTACTATCGGAGCAGGGACACTAGGTGTGGTACTTGTTAGCTTGATGAGTTTTTCAAGTACAGCTTTGTAGTCTGGAGCCAGTTCCGTGTTATTTGTACGTGCAATATAATTGTCTAGCCAACTCTGATTTTTGAGAAAATTAAGGGGAGACATGTGTCGGCTCTTTATCATAGGATTATTTAACTTCTCTTTTGTGTAGAGGTTATCCATGTATATGCTTACATGGGCGAGTTTGTTTGCAGCATCTTTATGCCCATCTTTCTTGAGAATATCCGCAGCCTCTTTATAAAATCCTACCGCAGCTTTTTTAAATTCATCAGTATAATTTCCAGCGTAATCTCCAGCATAGCACTCAGCATGTGTGAGTGGATAATGACCGGCAACGGATTTG
>JAGLRU010000280.1 GCA_023136145.1 Alphaproteobacteria bacterium | reverse complement strand
GGCATAGGTCTGGCAAACCAGAATCCCTGACATTCTTCACAGCAAAGACCCCGAATAATGACAGCCTCCTGTTCGGTTTCGATGCCCTCAGCAATTATTTTCATCCCAAGATTTTGCGCCAGAGCGATAATAGACTTGACCAAAATAAGGCTTGAAGGATCGGATCTCATGGAACGAATAAAGCTCTGGTCAATTTTAAGTGTATCAATTGGAAAATGATGCAGATATCCCAAGGATGAATAACCAGTGCCAAAATCATCAATGGAAACTTTGACTCCATGCGCTCTACATTTTTCGAGGGCTTCCTTAGCAGCACCCGGCTCCTCCATCAAAAGACTTTCAGTGATTTCCAAATGAATCTGTGATGGATCCGTTTTTTTATCACGGAGAGTCGATTGAATCTGGTCAAAAAAATCGCCGTTCGAGAAATCCTTGACAGAAAAGTTAACGCTGACAAACAGAGGATTAGCACCTAGCAGTTTCGGGTCTGCCTCCTGAATAAGAGCTTTAACAGCATCACAGGAAACACCAAGTGCCCAACGCGAGAGTCTTACGATCAGTCCGGTTTCTTCGGCAACCGGAATAAAGACGCCGGGAGAAATCATGCCTTTTTCGGGATGCTTCCAACGCATCAGTGCCTCGAATCCCGCGATCTTCATATTTTGTAAATCGATTATTGGCTGGTAATAAAGCAGCATCTCATCTCTGTCACAGGCAGCCTTCAGATCGTTATGAACTTTAATGCTGCAAATAGCCATATCATGGAGCGCACTGCTGTTTTCCGCATCTTCCACAGAATCCGCAAAGCGGGAAGAAATCTGGAGAGATCGTGAACGACCTATAACATCGCGGTAGCGAGTCATTATAACGCGGATCACCATTTTTAAAACCGGGTCCGCAGCTTCAATGCGACGGGACAAATCATCACGCGAAATTTCCATGACCTCACAATCTTCTATGGCACGAACGGTAGCCATTCTTGGCTTATCATCGATCATAGCCATTTCGCCGATAAGGGAGCCGGCACCGCGCGTATCGATCTGAAGCAGCTTACCTTCGCGTTGCACAAGAATTTCAACACTGCCTGATTCGATAATATATGCACACCCGTCGCGGTCACCTTCGCGGATTAAAATAGCGTCCTTCTTAAAGATTTTTCTCTCAGAATCCGTCATAACCACCGACCATACACTACAAGACGAATGGTATATCATTGGGGTAAATGAAGTGTTAACGCCTTGTAAAA